>NZ_JAAKRF010000004.1:0-177928 GCF_049173005.1 Aeromonas sp. 602658
CGCAGCCTCGCCAAGGTCTATGACTTCTACGAGCAGCCGCTGGGTCACGTGCAGTACACCATCGCCAAGTTCTACCGGATCAACGGTGGCAGTACCCAGAACAAGGGCGTTGCGCCGGATATCAGCTTCCCTACACCGGTTGCGCCGGAAGAGACGGGTGAAAGCCGTGAGTTCAATGCGCTGCCGTGGGACAAGATAGCCTCTGCCAACTATCAGACTCTGGGCAATTTCACTACTCTGCTGCCCAAGCTGCAGGCGGCTCATGATGCCCGCATCGCCAAGGATCCCGAGTTCGCCTACGTGATGCAAGATATTGCCGACTACAAGGTGGAGAAGGAGAAGAAGTCGGTCTCCCTCAACGAGGCGGAGCGTGTTGCCGAGCAGGCGAAACAGGATGAGCAAGCGCTCAAACGCACCAACGAGCGGCTGGCTCGCCTTGGCAAACCGGCGGTGAAGAGTCTGGACGAACTGCCTGCGGATTTTGAGGCGCCCGATGAGTATCTCATCGAAGCAGCTAATATCACGGCGGATCTGGCCAAGATCAGCAAACCCAGCTGACAAGGCGACTCTAATACACAAGGGCGACTGCGGTCGCCCTTTCTTTTTGTCTGGCACATCTGACGTCATGCAAATTGTTTGACCCCGCCAGTTGGTTGTGACAGCCTCTTTCTCGCCTTTAACAAGCGTGGAAGCAGACAATAATGACCGATCACTCCCAGGCCATGACGGCCAAATATCGCCAGGATTATCAGGCGCCGCTCTACTGGATCGACACTATCGACCTCGATTTCCAACTGCAGGAGCCGCTGACCCAGGTCACTGCCATCACCCGCATTCGCCGCAACGGCGAGCACAATGCGCCGCTGGTCCTCGATGGCGAGCAGCTGACCCTCAAGAGCGTTGCCATCGATGGCATTCCCTGTGACCACTACGAGCAAGGCGAGAGCAGTCTGACCCTGTTCAACCTGCCTGCCGAATGTGTACTGACCATTGTCACCCTGCTGGATCCGGCTGCCAACACCGCGCTGGAAGGGCTTTACAAATCGGGTGATGCCTACTGTACCCAGTGTGAAGCGGAGGGCTTTCGCCGCATTACCTATTATCTGGATCGCCCCGATATTCTGGCGCGCTACAGCACCCGCATTACCGCCGACAAAGCCCAGTTCCCCTTCCTGCTTTCCAATGGCAACAAGGTCGACTGCGGTGATCTGGATGGCGGCCGTCATTTCGTACAGTGGCAGGATCCTTTCCCCAAACCGAGCTACCTGTTTGCCCTGGTGGCCGGTGATTTCGATGTGGAGCGCAGCCACTACACCACCAAGAGCGGCCGCAAGGTGGCCCTCGAGATCTTCGTCGACAAGGGCAACCTCGATCGCGCCGGTTTTGCCATGGAGAGCCTCATCAACTCCATGCGTTGGGACGAACAGCGTTTTGGCCTTGAGTATGATCTCGACATCTACATGATCGTCGCGGTGGACTTCTTCAACATGGGCGCCATGGAGAACAAGGGGCTCAACATCTTCAACTCCAAGTTCGTGCTGGCCAATCCAGCCACCGCCACCGACAGCGACTACCACGGTATCGAACGGGTGATCGGTCATGAGTATTTCCACAACTGGACCGGCAACCGCGTCACCTGTCGTGACTGGTTCCAGCTCAGCCTGAAAGAGGGGCTGACGGTATTCCGGGATCAGGAGTTCTCCTCCGATCTCGGCTCCCGTGGCGTCAACCGCATCAACAACGTGCGTACCGTCCGCGGCCCGCAGTTTGCCGAAGATGCCGGCCCCATGGCACACCCCATCCGTCCGGATGTGGTGATCGAGATGAACAACTTCTACACCCTCACCGTCTACGAGAAAGGGTCGGAAGTGATCCGCATGATGCACACCCTGCTGGGGGAAGATGCCTTCCAAGCCGGTATGCGTCTCTACTTCGAGCGTCACGACGGCTCGGCCGCTACTTGCGATGATTTCGTGCAGGCGATGGAGGATGCGTCCGGTGTCGATCTTGGCCGTTTCCGCCGCTGGTACAGTCAGTCCGGCACCCCCGAGCTGACCGTGACCGACGAGTATGATGCCGCCAGCGGTATCTATCGCCTTCATGTGAGCCAGCATACTCCGCCGACCCAGGATCAACCGCAGAAGCTGCCGCTGCATATCCCTCTCGATATCGAGCTCTATGACGAGCAGGGTGCCGTCATTGCGCTGCAATATCAGGGCAAGGCCATCGGCAACGTGCTCGACGTGCTGGAAGCGGAGCAGACCTTCGAATTCGATCAAGTGCCCGTCAAACCGGTTCCTTCTCTGCTGCGGGACTTCTCCGCGCCGGTCAAGCTGCACTATGACTACAGCGACGAAGCGCTCGCCTTCCTGATGCGCTTTGCCCGCAACGAGTTTGCCCGCTGGGATGCAGCCCAGATGCTGATCAACAAGGCGGTCATCGACGGGGTGGCGCGGGTACAGCACGGGCAGGGGGTTGAGCTCTCCCAAACCCTGTTGGCCGCCTTCGTCGCTATTCTGGACGACAGCGATCTCGATTTGGCCCTCAAGGCGGAGATCCTGGCGCTGCCCGGCGAAGCGACCCTGGCCGAGCTGTTCGAGGTGGCCGATATCGATGCCATCCATCAGGTGCGCGACGCGATCCACACCCGTCTTGCCGAGGCGTTTGGCGCGCGCCTGGCGACTACCTATCAGAGCCTGCGTCTGAACTGTTATCAGGTAGTGCACGCCGACATGGCCAAACGGGCCCTCAAAGGGGTGGTGCTCGGCTATCTGGCGGCGCTGGATGCGGAGCATGCCGATGCGCTGGTGCGCGAGCAGTACGCAACCGCCGACAATATGACCGACACCCTGGCGGCGCTGCAGGTGGCCAACGGCTATCTGCTGCCATGCCGCGCTGCGCTGCTGGCCGATTTTGAAGGCAAGTGGGCCAAGGATGGACTGGTGCTGGACAACTGGCTGCGGCTGATTGGCAGCAAACCGGCTGCCGATGTGCTGAGTGAAGTGAAACAGGCGATGAATCACCCCACTTTCAGCATTCGCAATCCGAACCGGCTGCGGGCGCTGATCGGCAGTTTCGCCATGAGCAATCAGGTGCAGTTCCATGCGGTGGATGGCAGCGGTTACCGCTTCCTGACCGATCTGCTGATCGAGCTCAACGAGGTCAATCCGCAGGTGGCCTCCCGCCTTATCACTCCGCTTATCCAGTTCAAGCGACTGGATGAGGCGCGCAAGGCGCTGATCCGCGCCGAGCTGACTCGTCTTGCCAACCTTGAGGGGTTGGCGCGGGATCTGTTCGAGAAGGTCAGCAAGGCGCTGCAGCAGTAAGTGTCGACGGGGCAGGGGCGTGAATGCGCCTGCCCCTATTGTGTGATTTGTCGTGTGGTCAGGAGCAAGCGTGAAGCAGTTTACTTTTCGGCTCTCATTGAATAGTGATGAGGTGATGCTGATGTATCAGGGCCATGCCAGACGGCTGGTGGTGCGCAGCGAACAGGGATTGACCCTGGAACTTGGCATAGAAAAAATACGCCCCTTTGTCGCCATCAATGGTGTGCATGGCTACTTTCGGCTGAAAACCCAGGACGATTACCGCTTTATCAGCCTCGAACGCATAAATTAACAAAAATAGAACAGATTACCGACTGTTTATCTGCTTTATGTCACTATCTATCCGGTAAACTGGCACAAAGGTAGTGTGAATTTCTGTATTTTTGGTTATTTGCAAAATTTATCACAGTTTAAGCCGTGATCTGCACCTTGTTTTTAACATCTCGTTAGCACCTTTCCTCGCCTTCCCTTATCCAAGCCATTACACTTCGCAACAACTCTGCACCAGCGGGTAACCAGGGTGGTTGCCTCTGCGTCGGTGGTTAATGTCGTCCGATAAGGAATATAAAAATGGCATTGAAAGACGCCCCTACCTCAGTTCTGCTCGAAAACGTTCTCAGTCTGATCCATCAGAAGTTGCCCAAAAACAGCGCCTCTCTGGTCGAGCGCTTCGTTGCCAAGTTCTACGGCAACATGGCGAGCTCCGACCTGCACGATCGCAATGACAGCGATCTCTACGGCGCGGCCCTTAGCCTGTGGAATGCCCTCAATCTGCGCACCGGTACCGATCCCTACATCCGGGTCTACAATCCCGAGCTGACCCGTCACGGCTGGCAATCGCCCCATACCATCGTCGAGGTGATCCTGCAGGACTCCCCCTTCCTGGTGGACTCCATCCGGATGGCACTCAAGCGACTCAATATCACCGCCCACATGATGTTGCACCAACCGCTGCACCTCATTCGTGGTGCGGATGGCAAGATTGACGCCATTCTGGAACTCGACAACACCGACGGGCAGACCTCGGTTGAAACGGCATTCCTTATCGAGATCGATCACCTCACCAGCGAGGAGCAGATGGCCGCGCTGGCTGCCGAGCTTAACTCGGTGGCCGGTGAAGTGGCGCTGGCAGTCGGCGACTGGCAGCCCATGCTGGCCAAGCTCAATGAGATCATCGACGAACTGCCCAAGCGCAAGCACCCGGTCAGCAAGGAGGAGGTGGCCTCCTGCGTTGCCTTTCTCAAATGGGTGGCTGCCCACAACTTCACCCTGATGGGGTATCGCCGTTACGACGTCAAGGCCGTGGAGGGGGATCACGAGATCCTGCCGCAGGCGAGCTCCAGCCTGGGGCTGATGAAGAACTCCATCAAGGAGGTGGGTCAGCGCCTTGGCAACATGCCAGCCAGCGCCCGTCACGCTGCTCTGAGTTCTGACCTGCTGATCCTCACCAAATCCAACAGCAAGTCCCGGGTGCACCGTCCGGCCTATGTGGATTACATCGGCATCAAGCGCTTCGACGAGCACGGCAAGGTGATCGGGGAAGATCGCTTCATCGGTCTTTACGCCTCTTCCATCTACAACACCAGCGCGACCCAGATCCCGCTCATCAGCCATCGACTCGAGCGCATCATGGCCGCCTCCGGTCACGAAAAGGGCTCCCACGCCTACAAGGCGCTGCTCAACGTGCTGGAAACCTATCCCCGTGACGAACTGATCCAGGCTCGTGAAGAGGAGCTGCTGGCCACCGGTCTTGGCGTGCTGGAGATGCAGGAGCGGGACATGCTGCGGCTGTTCGTGCGCCGCGACGTGTACGGCCGTTTCTTCTCCTGCATGGTCTATGTCACCAAGGAGCGCTACAACACGGCGCTGCGGATCAAGACCCAGCAAATTTTGCAGAAATATTTTGGCAGCAATGAAGAGGTGGAGTTCAACGTCTACTTCACCGAAGGCGTGCTGGCGCGGACCCACTACATAGTGCGGGTCAACAACAACAACGTGGATGTGGATGTGAACGAAGTACAGAACAACCTGATTGAAGCGGCCCGCAGCTGGGACGACAGACTCGACTCCGTGCTGCTTTCCCATTATGGCGAGGCTCGTGGCAACGAGCTGCGCCGCCGTTTCAGTACTGCATTCCCCCGCGCTTACAAGGAGGATGTGCTGCCTGGCTCTGCCGTGGCCGATATTATGGCGCTCGATAACCTGAGCGAAGCCGAGCCGCTGGGCATGCTGTTCTATCGCGCGCAGGAGGAGGAGAACGACCGTCGGGTACGGCTCAAGCTGTTCCATCGCACCGAGCCCATTCACCTCTCCGATGTGCTGCCGATGCTGGAGAACATGGGGCTGCGGGTGATCGGCGAGACCCCGTATCAGGTACGCACTCCGGCTGGCGATCTGTTCTGGATCCTCGACTTCTCCATGTTGCTGCACGGCGAGCAGCCCTTTGATCTGGCCCAGAGCCAGCAGCGCTTCCAGCAGGCGTTTGCCGCCATCTGGAACAAGCAGCTGGAAGATGACGGCTTCAACCGGCTGGTATTGGGGGCGGGCCTCACTGGCCGTCAGGTCTCGGTGCTGCGCGCCTATGCCAAATACATGCGCCAGACCGGCGTCTCCTTCAGCCAGTCCTATATCGAAGAGACCCTGACCCGCTACCCCGATATCGCCCAACTGCTGTTTACCCTGTTCGAACAGCGCCTGGATCCTGCCGGCAAGCAGGACGCCAAGGTACAGGCCAAGCTGCACGAGGAGCTTGCCGCCAAGCTGGATCAGGTGGCCAACCTGGACGACGATCGCATCATTCGCCGCTATGTGGAGATGATCGACGCCACCCTGCGCACCAACTACTACCAGCTGGACAAGGCGGGCAACATCAAGCCCTACATCTCCTTCAAACTGGCGCCGTCCAGCATCACCGACATGCCGCTGCCGTTGCCGAAATTCGAGATCTTCGTCTATTCGCCACGAGTGGAAGGGGTGCATCTGCGCTGGGGCAAAGTAGCTCGTGGCGGTCTGCGCTGGTCAGATCGCAAAGAGGACTTCCGCACCGAGGTGTTGGGTCTGGTGAAAGCCCAGCAGGTCAAGAACACCGTCATTGTGCCGGTGGGGGCCAAGGGCGGTTTCTACTGCAAACAGATGCCGGTGGGGGCGCCTCGCGCCGTTATCCAGGAGGAGGGCAAGGCCTGTTATCGCCTGTTTATCCGCGGTCTGCTCGATGTGACTGACAACATCATCGGCGGCGAGGTGATCCCGCCCAAATCCGTGGTGCGCCACGATGAGGATGACTACTACCTGGTGGTCGCCGCAGACAAGGGCACTGCCACCTTCTCGGATATTGCCAACGAGATCAGCCTCGAATACGGCCACTGGCTCGGCGATGCATTCGCCTCCGGCGGCTCGGTCGGTTACGACCACAAGAAGATGGGTATCACCGCCCGCGGTGCCTGGGAGTCGGTCAAACGGCATTTTCGTGAAATTCGCGTCAACTGCCAGACCACCGACTTCACTTGCGTGGGGATTGGGGACATGGCCGGCGACGTGTTCGGCAACGGCATGCTGCTCTCTGAACACACCCGGCTGGTGGGCGCGTTCAACCACATGCACATCTTCGTTGACCCGACCCCGGATGCGGCCAAGAGCTTTGTCGAGCGCCAGCGGCTGTTCGATCTGCCGGGTTCCAGCTGGGATGACTACAACCGTGAGCTGATATCACAGGGGGGCGGCATCTTCCTGCGCTCGGCCAAGTCCATCAAGCTGAGCCCGGAAATGCAGACCCTGCTCGGCACCGACAAGGCCAGCATGGCCCCGAACGAGCTGATCAAGGCACTGCTTTGCCTCAATGTCGACCTGCTGTGGAACGGCGGCATTGGCACCTATGTGAAGAGCGCTCGCGAGAGCGATGGGGAAGTGGGCGATCGCAGCAATGACGCATTGCGGGTCAATGGTCGCGATCTGCGGGCCCGTATCGTAGGAGAGGGGGGCAACCTCGGCTTTACCCAGCTCGGCCGAGTGGAGTACGCCAGTCAGGGCGGTCGCATCAACACCGATTTTACCGACAACGTGGGCGGGGTGGATTGCTCCGACAACGAGGTGAACATCAAAATCCTGCTGAACCAATTGGTGGCGGCAGGGGATCTGACTCTCAAGCAACGTAACCAGATGCTCTACGAGATGACCGACGACGTGGCGCAGATCGTGATCACCAATGCCTATCGCCAGTCCCAGTCCATCTCGGTCACCAGCTTCCGCGGTTCTGAACAACTTAAAGAGCAGCAGCGCTTTATTCAGGGGCTGGAGCGGGAAGGCAAGCTCGATCGTGCACTGGAGTTCCTGCCATCCGATGAGGAGCTCTCCGAGCGGATGGCGGCAGGGCAGGGGCTGACCCGCCCCGAACTGGCGGTGTTGGTAGCGTACGGCAAGATGGTACTGAAAGAGCAGCTCAACTGCCCGGAAGTGACCGACGAGCCCTTCCTCGCCAACATGCTGGTCACCAGCTTCCCGGCCAAAGTACAGCAGCAGTTTGGTGCCCAGCTGGCCGATCACCCGCTACGTGGCGAGATCATCGCTACCCGGGTGGCCAACATGCTGGTTAACGACATGGGACTCAACTTCGCCAGCCGGATGAAGGACGAGACCGGTGCCTCGGTCGCCGAAGTGGCTTGCTGCTTCGCCATGGCCCGCGAAGTGTTTGGCATGAACCAGCTGTGGCGCGATATCGAAGGGTGCGACAACCTGGTTGATGCCCAGACTCAGCTCGAGCTGATGTTCTACAGCCGCCGCATTGTGCGCCGTGCCACCCGCTGGTTCCTGCGTGCCCGCAATCGCAGCTGGAGCATCAGCGAGAACATCGCCTTCTTCCGTCCGGCGTTCGAGACCTTAGGGAAGCACCTCTACGAGGTGATGGATGAGAGCGAAGTGGCCGAGCATCGTCAGGCTGTTGCCAAGTGGATGGAGCAACAGGTGCCTGAAGCCATTGCCCGTCAGGTCGCCCATATGAGCAGCCTCTTCTCCAGTCTGGATCTGGCGCAGATTGCCGCCGAGCACAAGACCGATATCCTGCGTGCCGCCAACGTTTACTATCGCCTCGGAGCCAAACTGGATCTGCACTGGTTCCTCGACCAGATCAACCATCAGCCGGTCGGCAACCACTGGCAGGCGATGGCGCGAGCCTCCTTCCGCGAAGATCTTGACTGGCAGCAACGCAGTCTCACTTCTGTGGTACTGGAAGGGTGCAAAGATCAGGGAGAATGCGCTACCATACTGGCCGACTGGATTTCGGAGCATGAGCAACTCTTGTCCCGTTGGACCCATATGTTGGCCGACTTCAAGACCACCAGTACCCACGAGTTCGCCAAGTTCTCGGTGGCCTTGCGAGAGTTGAACCTGCTCCAGTTGAATTGTCGGGCGCTTTAATTGCCAGATTAAGGCATGACACCGACATTACACCCAAAGCCCCGGCCAGTTGCCGGGGCTTTCTTTAAGGAGCAAAGATGTTGTACCCCATCGCCAGGCATTTCCTGTTCAAACTCAATCCGGAACAGGCTCACGATCTCTCCATGAAATATTTGCCCCGCCTTCTCGGTACGCCACTCGATTGTTTCTTCCGCCAGAATTTGCCGAAACGCCCCGTCACTGTCATGGGGCTTTCTTTTGCCAATCCGGTGGGATTGGCGGCCGGTCTGGATAAAGATGGTGAGTGCATTGACGCGCTGGGCGCCATGGGATTTGGCTTTATCGAAGTCGGTACCGTCACCCCCAGACCCCAAAGCGGCAATGACAAGCCGCGCCTGTTCCGGGTTATTCCGGCAGAGGGGATCATCAACCGGATGGGATTCAACAACAAGGGGGTGGATCATCTGGTGGCCAAGGTAAAAGAGGCCAAATATCAGGGAGTCATCGGCATTAATATCGGCAAAAACAAAGACACTCCCATCGAACAGGGCAAGGATGATTACCTGATCTGCATGGACAAGGTTTATGATCATGCTGGTTATATTGCCGTCAATATCTCTTCCCCCAACACCCCGGGTTTGCGTTCACTGCAATATGGCGAGGCGCTGGATGAATTGCTGGCCGCCCTCAAGGTGCGTCAGCAAGAGCTGGCCGCTCAATATAAAAAGTATGTGCCGCTGGCGGTTAAAATTGCCCCGGATTTAAGCCTTGAAGAAATAGATCAGGTGGCCGCTTCGCTGGTACGAAATGGTATTGATGGGGTTATCGCCACCAATACCACTCTCGAGCGCGAGATGATTTATGACATGCCCCACGCCGGTGAAGCTGGTGGCCTGAGTGGTCGTCCGCTGCAGCACAAGAGTACCGAGGTGATCCGTCATCTGGCCAAGGCGCTCAATGGTGCTCTGCCAATTATCGGGGTGGGTGGTATTGATAGTGCCATGGCCGCCCGTGAAAAATTGGCCGCCGGTGCCAGTCTGGTACAAATTTATAGCGGCTTTATTTATAAAGGGCCGGGGCTGGTCAAAGAGATTGTGACCAATATTTAAGAAATAGATGGCGGAGCCCTTTATTTGACGTTGCTGATTTCCTGCATATGGAATAAAGTCAACTGGTAATTATCAAGTAAGGGCTCCAACATGTTTATCCAACCGACCGATAGCTGGCAATGGCACTATGATGCCCAGAGTGACCGTCTGATGTTGGACCTGTCTGATAACATGTTATTTGCGACCGAGTATAAAGGGCGACAATTGGTGCCCAGCTCGTTTGCGACCCAGCCTTTTTGTGTCGATGATGCCGCCCTCTATTATCAGTTGATGGATAAAGCAGCCGAACTTGAGTGGAGTATTCCCCATCAGGTTCAGTTGGTGCTTAATGCCATCGCGGTCAGTCGTTTTTATAAACCCCTGATGCCGCAAAGCTGGTTTTTTAGTGAACAACATCCGCAAGTGATCCCGCAAAACGGTGATCTGGTCCTGATGAATACACCCCATGGTAACGGCGAATTTATGGTCATTGAGGCAGGGGAGCAGGCCAGCGTCTGTTTGAACCTCACAGCCGATTTGGTATTGACCACCAGTAAAACCTTGCCGCGTTTCGGGGTGATCAAGGTGATGAATAACCGGATGAAACCGCGTATTACCGTGACCGAGCAATATCGTCAGGTCAGTTGATATCTTTTCATCAATCGTTTTATCTCTGTGATTACACCGCTGCCTGTTTTTACTGTGGTCACCTCAATCGCTCCTCGTTTCTGATACTTCATTGATCCGCGAACATCTTGACCATTCTCATTGATCTTCATGGTTGTGGCTCAGCCTCTCTTGAGGCTTGTTACATCCACTTGCACCTTGTGTTCTGACCCACGCAGTATCTTGGTCTTCCGTGCTGCAAGCATGGTGTCTCCCTCTTGTTTCGTTCTGCTTGTGTAGTGCCTCCACCTCAGCATCAACACATCACTCACTGAAGCGATTTTCTTCATACGACATTTTTTGCTTGAAACGAGAGCTATTCTCACTTACATTTTGTTATAACATAACAAAATGGAGCTGCCATGAAGCCTCATATTCATCCTGATTATCGTTTGGTGCTGTTCCATGACACGGCGGCAGATGCCTTTTTCCTGGTCGGGTCAACCATCAAGAGCGATCGCCGCTATACGTGGCAAGACGGGAAGGAGTATCCCTATGTATCGCTCGATGTTTCCAGCCAGTCGCACTCGTTTTATACCGGCAAGCAGAAGCAGGTATCGAGCGAGGGGTGTGTGGCCCGTTTCAACAAACGCTTTGGCGCATTTTCAAGCAAGAAGGAGTCCTGAATGCAGGTCGTCTGTTCACTCAAATCCGCACGGGCGCGTCATCCCGATTGTCAGTTGGTACGCCGCCGCGGCAAATTGTTCGTGATTTGCAAAAGCAATCCCCGTTTCAAGGCTCGTATGAAGTGAGCCGCTAAATGATGTTTGACCCCATGATCTCGCCATCGGGTAGTCATGGGGTCTTTTACCTTTATCGCCACCTATCAATCTGTTTCCATCCTGCTGTTTGCGCCGACTTTTGCATGCTCCAGCCCGCCTGATGGGGTATAATGCGGCACTATTTTTATGGGTTCCCCGTGAGCGTGATGAAAGAATTTTTTGCAACCTGCCCCAAGGGGCTGGAAAACCTGTTGGCCGATGAGCTGACCAATCTTGGCGCAGAGCAGGTCCGTGAGACCGTGGCTGGCGTCCACTTCAAAGGCGAACTGGCGATTGGCTACAAGGCCTGCCTGTGGAGCCGTTTTGCTTCCCGCATCGTGCTGGTGCTCTCCGAATTCCAGATGAACGATGATCTGGATCTCTATCTGGGCGCCCACACAATCCCCTGGGAAGAGCACTTCTCCGGTACCTCTACCATCGCGGTGGACTTTACCGGTACCAACCCTGCCATTCGCAATACCCAATATGGCGCGCTGAAAATCAAGGATGCCATCGTCGACCGCTTCACCAAGCGCGGTCACGTGCGTCCGGACGTGGACAAGAAGTCGCCGGATATTCGCATCATGGCGCACCTGGGCAAAGGCAAGGCCAATATCACGCTGGACTTGTCAGGCCCGGCGTTGCATCAGCGTTTCTATCGTCAGGGCACCGGTGAAGCTCCGCTCAAAGAAAACCTGGCCTGCGCCATGATTGCCCGTAGTGGCTGGGCCGGTGAGCCCATGATGGACCCGATGTGCGGTTCCGGTACGCTGCTGATCGAAGCGGCCTTTATCGCCGCCGACATGGCGCCGGCGCTGCGTCGCGAGCGCTTCGGTTTCGATCGCTGGCTGCAGCATGATAGCGAGCTGTGGCAGAGCCTGATGATGGAAGCACAAGTGCGTGCCAAACGCGGCATGCAGCGTTGCGAAGTAAAACTGTTTGGTTGTGATGCCGACCAGCGCGTGCTCCTCAAAGCCCGTGATAACGCCAAAGCGGCCGGTGTGGCGCACCTCATCACCTTCAAGCAAGCCGATGTCACCAAGCTGGAAAACCCGCTGCCGATGCCTGCCCCTGTTGAAGGGGAAGAAGGTCAAGGGGAGGCCCGCCAGGTCGGTATGCTCATTTCCAACCCGCCTTATGGCGAGCGTCTTGGCGAATTTCCGGCGCTGCTGGAAGTGCACCAGGCGCTGGGCGATGCTCTGCGTCGCAGCTTCCAGGGTTGGAAAGTCTCCATTCTGTCCGCATCGCCCGAGCTGCTGAGCTGTCTGCGCCTGCGCGCCGACAAGCAGTATCGCCTGTTCAACGGTGCTCTCGAGTGTCAGCTGCGCAATTATCAAATCGCACTGGACTCCGTGGCCTCGCAAAAAGAGGTGGCACAGGACTTTGCCAACCGTCTGCGCAAGAATCTGAAGGCGCTCGAGAAGTGGGCCAAGAAAGAGAATCTCGACTGCTACCGTCTCTACGACGCCGACCTGCCTGAGTACAACGCCGCCATCGACCGTTATCAGGACTATCTGGTGGTGCAGGAGTACGCGGCGCCCAAGGATATTCCTGCCCAGAAGACCCGTCAGCGTCTGCTCGACATGGTGCAAGCCGCCATCAAGGTGACCGGGATGGACGGCGAGAAGGTGATCCTGAAAGTACGCGAGCGTCAGGAGGGCAAGCAGCAGTACCAGAAGCTATCCGAAGAGCAGCACCGGATGGAAGTGCAGGAGTATGGTGCCCGTCTGTGGGTCAACCTCTACGACTACCTCGATACCGGTCTGTTCCTCGACCATCGTCAGACCCGCCGCATGCTGGGTCAGATGGCCAATGGCAAGCGCTTCCTGAACCTCTTTGCCTACACCGGCAGTGCCACCGTGCACGCGGGTCTTGGCGGTGCCAGCGAGACCACCACAGTGGATATGTCGCGCACTTACCTCAACTGGGCACAGGACAACATGCGCCTCAACTCGCTGGTGGGCCGTCAGCACAAGTTCGTGCAGGCTGACTGCCTGAAGTGGCTGTCTGAAGCGGACGAGCAGTACGACCTCATCTTCATCGATCCGCCCACCTTCTCCAACTCCAAGCGGATGGATGAGAGCTTCGATGTGCAGCGCGATCACCTGCTGCTCATGCAGCACCTGAAGCGGTTGCTGGCTGCTGGTGGCACCTTGGTGTTCTCCAACAACAAGCGCCACTTCAAGATGGATCTGGCCGGTCTCGAGGCCATCGGTCTCAAAGCGCAGAACATCACCGGCAAGACCCGGCCCAAGGATTTCGAGCGCAACCAGCACATCCACAACTGCTGGATCATCACCCATGCGCCGGAGCAAGGCGAGGCGTGATGCTGACCCTGTTTCATACCGACGGTTGCCACCTGTGCGAGCAGGCCTGGGCGCTGGTGGAGGAGGCCGGCCTTGCCGCCGCCACCCGCCAGTGCGACATCATGGATGATGAGCAGTGGCTTGCCGCCTATCGGGTGCGCATTCCGGTGCTGCGTGACGAGGCGGGCCGCGAGCTCGGCTGGCCCTTCACGCTGGTCGAGCTCAAAAGCTGGGCCGCCCGTCAGGGGTGAGAGTGATTTGACGATGAAACGGGAGCAGACCCAGTCTGTTGCCCGTTTTTTCATATGAGATAAGGAACGAACATGGCTCTTTTAACATTGCACGGCGCGTGTCTGTCGTTCAGTGATTTTCCGTTGCTCGACAAGGCCGAGCTGACCATAGAGCGAGGCGAGCGCCTCTGTCTGGTGGGCCGCAACGGGGCGGGCAAGTCCACCCTGATGAAGGTAATTGCCGGTGAATTGCCCCTCGATGATGGCCGTCTGGTGTTGCAGCAGGACTTGAAAGTGACTCGTCTTGAGCAGGATCCGCCCACCTCGAGCGAGCTCACCGTGTTTGATTACGCCGCCGAAGGGCTGGCCGGAGTCGGTGAGCTGCTCAAGCAGTATCACCACGTCTCCATGGCGCTGGCGAGTGACCCGTCCGATGCCAACATTCGCAAGATGAGCCAGCTGCAGGAGCAGCTCGATTATCAGAATGGCTGGCAGTACGAGACCCGCATCAATCAGGTGCTGACCCTGCTTGGTCTTGATCCTGACGTGACCCTCGACAGTCTCTCCGGTGGCTGGCTGCGTAAGGTAGCGCTGGCCCGTGCACTGGCATGCGATCCCGATCTGCTGCTACTCGATGAGCCGACCAACCACCTGGATATCGAGGCCATCAACTGGCTGGAAGAGTTCCTCAAGGATTTCCGTGGCGCCATCGTTTTCATCTCCCACGACCGTGAGTTCATCCACAAGCTGGCGACCCGGATCATCGATCTGGATCGCGGCGTGATCACCTCCTGGCCCGGCAACTATGACGAGTACCAGCAGGGCAAAGAGGAGTGGCTGCGGGTCGAAGAGCTGAAAAATGCCGAGTTCGATCGCAAGCTGGCGCAGGAGGAGGTATGGGTACGCCAGGGGATCAAGGCGCGCCGTACCCGTAACGAGGGGCGAGTGCGCGCCCTCAAGGCGATGCGCATGGAGCGTACCCAGCGTCGCGAACTGCAGGGCAAAGCCAAGCTGCAGCTCGACGAGGCGAGCCGCTCCGGCAAGCTGGTATTTGAAGCTGAAGGGTTGGGACTCGACTTTGGTGATCGCACCCTGTTCGAGGGGCTGGATCTGCAGGTGCTGCGTGGCGACAAGATTGCGCTGGTCGGCCCCAACGGTTGCGGCAAGTCGACCCTGATCAAGCTGCTGCTGGGTCAGCTAGATGCCACTCGTGGTTCGGTGCGTCAGGGTACCAATCTGGAAGTGGCCTACTTCGATCAGTACCGTGAACAGCTCGATCCCGAGCAGACGGTGGTGGACAACGTCGGGGAGGGCAAGCAGGAAGTGATGGTGCGCGGTCGCTCCCGCCATATCCTCGGCTATCTGCAGGACTTCCTGTTTGAACCCAAGAGGGCCAGAACGCCGGTCAAGGCGCTTTCTGGCGGTGAGAAAAACCGTTTGCTGCTGGCCAAGCTGTTCCTTAAACCCAGCAACCTGCTGATCCTCGACGAACCGACCAACGACCTCGACGTCGAGACTCTGGAGCTGCTGGAAGAGCTGCTGGCGGACTATCCAGGCACTCTGCTGCTGGTCAGTCACGATCGTCGCTTCATCGACAATACGGTAACCGGTTGCTGGCTGTTTGAGGGGGATGGCCGCATCAGCGACTACGTGGGCGGCTATGCCGACATGATTGCGACCCGCGAGCAGCAGCGTGCTCAGCAACAGGCCAAGAGCACGCCTGTGAAGGCTCCCGAGCCGGTAGCCACAGTGAGCGAAGCGCCGAAGAAAGGCAAAAAACTCTCCTACAAGCTACAGCTTGAACTGGATGGTCTGCCGGCGCGTCTTGAGCAGCTGGAAGCCGAGCTGGATGCGCTGCAAAGCGAGATCAACCAGCCCGGGTTCTTCTCGCTGCCGGCAGATAAAACCCAGCCGAAACTGGATGCGCTCAATGCCGCTGAAGCCGCGCTGGAGCAGGCATTTGCTCGTTGGGAAGAGCTGGAAGGACTCAAAAATCAGGAGTAAGTTCCCTGTAATTAAAACTTAATCCAGTTCAGTGCCTTGTGTCACATAGCCCGGTTAGGGTGGAAGTTTTTGTTTGACCGAGTGCGCTCGCAGGAGTAAAGATGAAAGCGACCGATGAGAATTTGGTCGCTTTTTTTGTTCCACGAAGAGGGTCGTAGATGATGAAGAGACAGAAGCGGGACCGTCTGGAAAGAGCTCGTGCTCGTGGTTATCAGGCTGGCGTGGTCGGCAAACAGAAAGAAGCGTGTCCGTATCAATGCCTGGATGCCCGTGGGCATTGGCTTGGTGGTTGGCGTGACGCCATGGAAGGGCGGGGCTCAGGCCTCTTCATGAAGTAGCAGGTACTTCATCACTCATTACAAAAGGAAAGGGGCCGTTGTGGCCCCTTTGCGTTAATGCTGTTTTACCACCAATCAGAGAGATCAGAATGCGGTGGTATCTTTGAAGAGGCCCACTTTCAGGTCGGTGGCGCTGTAGATCGGACGGCCGTCGACTTCGACCACACCATCAGCAATTCCCATCACCAGCTTGCGGTTGATGACCCGCTTGAAGGTGATCTTGTAGGTCACTTTCTTGGCGGTCGGCAGGATCTGGCCGGTGAATTTCACTTCACCCACGCCCAGAGCACGACCCTTGCCAGGACCGCCTTTCCAGCCTAGGAAGAAGCCAACCAGCTGCCACATGGCGTCCAGACCGAGACAGCCAGGCATCACGGGATCGCCGGGGAAGTGACAATCGAAGAACCAGAGATCAGGGGTAATGTCGAGCTCTGCGAGGATCTCTCCCTTGCCGTGCTCGCCGCCGTGGTCATTAATCTTGACGATGCGATCCATCATCAACATGTTGGGGGCGGGCAGCTGACTGTTACCCTCACCAAACAGTTCGCCACGGCTGCAAGCCAGCAGCTCCTCACGGGTAAAAGAGTTCTTGCCCTGTTCGCACAGGGAAAGGCGGGCTTCCATGGTTGGATTGTCTACGGTCACACTGAGTTTCCTTCAAATGAATAAAGCTGCGTCAATCTAGCGTACAGTTGTTAGCTAAACAACTCCGATCACTTCATTAACGGCCCAACCAGCGCTCCAGCAGCGAGCGTAGTAGCCCGGCTTTTGCTGTGGTGCCGTTCAGTTCATCCAGACGCTCCTGAATACGGCCAAACAAGGTGTCAGGCATATCAGGCTCACCGGCCACACAACCGGTCAGTAGCTCGATGGCCTCTTCAACATGGTCCACCGGATGGATGTGGAACTGGCCTGCTTCGACCGCTGCGATCACTTCATCAGAAAGGTTTAACTGCTGCACATTGGTGCCTGGCAGAATAATCCCTTGTTTGCCGGTAAGTCCGTGGATCTTGCATACCCGGAAGAAGCCTTCAATCTTCTCGTTTACACCACCAACGGCCTGCACATTGCCAAACTGATCGACCGCGCCGGTCACGGCAAAGTGCTGATAGATAGGCTGGCGGGCGAGGGCAGAGAGCAGGGCACACAGGCCGGTCAGGGATGCGCTGTCGCCATCGATTTCGTGGTAAGACTGCTCGAATACCAGATTGGCCGACAGAGGGGAGGGGTTCTCGGCACCGAACTTGTTGGAGAGGTAGCCGTGAATGATCATCATCGCCTTGGCATGAATATGGCCAGCCAGTTCAGCCTTGCGCTCGATATCCGCCACGTCGCCATCACCCAAGTGAACAGTGGCGGTCAGGCGTACCGGTTCGCCAAAGTCATATGGGTGACCGGAGACCTGAATGACGGAGAGACCATTAATTTGGCCAATCTCTTCACCATCAGTCTGCAGCAGGATCTGGCCGTCGATAACCCCCTGATCGGACTGCTCAACCAGATAGTTGAGGCGATAATCCTGCTCCTCCAGCGCACCACGAATGTGCTCGTCGGTGACCTCTTCCGCTTCCAGCTCCCGTGCCAGACTGTCAGCCATCCGCATGATGGCGGAGAGTTGTACCGCGTAGAGAGAGAGCCACTCCTGGTGATCACAGAGTCTGCTGGCATGGCGACAGAGTGCGACAAGGGCTGCCGGTGTGAAATCCAGCAAGTTCCAGCGTTCACGTAACCAGGCCAGATACTGCAGAAACTCCTGCAGGTCTTCCTCTATGTTTACTTCGGATACTAGGTCGGCGCGCAGGAATATACGCTCTGACATGTCACGATCCAGCATCTGGAACTCAGCCACGTCCAGTCGGTCACCCACCAGGATCAGCTTGAGCTTGATGGGGGTCGCTTCAGGTGCAAAGAAGGGGGTTAGTGTCTTGCCTTCCTGATAGGCGTTCCAGTCCAGCTCGCCTTTTTGCATAGCATTTTTGAGCTTAAACCAAAGATGAGGCTGGTCGAGCAGCTCATCCAGTTGAAGAATAAGGTAGCCACCATTGGCCTGACGTAGCAAACCTGGTTCCAGCAAGTGCTGATTCGCGTAGACAGAACCCTGTTCTGTCTGATAGTTGATGGAACCAAACAGGGTATCCCAGTTGAGATCACGACCGTAAATTACCGGTGCTTCCTGCTCTTCGTGATGAATAAGCAGGTTGATCAGCACCGGATGCTGAAACTCCAGTCCCAATGCCACATGGGCCGCCAGATCCGAGAGAAAGTCATCGATCTTTGGATCGTTGTTTTGCTTGCGCATGATGCGGGTTACGATTCGCTCGGCATCGAGATGGTGGCTAAGCAACTTGAGTAGCTCGCCAACCATTTCGCAAAACTCAACGCCAGTACCGGGTTGCAGTCGCAGCCAGATAGGTTTGAACGGGTTGTTGAGATTCTCGGTATAGCAGAGGTCGAACAGATCGCCATCCTTACCATTGGAGTCGGCAATCAGAGTGCGGCACACATCTTCATAATCGGCACCGGGGAAACCGTTGAGCAGCATAACCGGGCAATCACCATCAAAACTGGCCAGACGTTTGATACCGGAGATTGCTCTGGGTTGCAGAGCGGCAAAGGGGATGGGCTCAAGCTCACAAAGCCTGGGGAACTGTTCAATCGCAAAAGCGGGTTTTAATTGTTCTGATGTTAATTCAGCCACTTAAGACATCCGGTCGAAGATAGGATCAATTGTTGCCATTATACACAGTTCAATAAGCGGTGACAGGAAACAAGACACTTTATTTAACATAATATACATTATGCGCAGTCGTAACAGGCTCTGAATTAAGGCTTCCCATCATCATGCAGGCCACGGCCAGAGCGGCTCCCGTGCCCGCGCAGTACTTTTTTAGGATGTCATACCAAGTAGCCCGCATCTCTGGCGTCTTGGCTCTGACAGCGTTTAGGGAAATGATGACTTCCAAAGGATCCAGCCCAGCGCCAACAGCGAGAAATTTTGCTGTCTCATCAGTGAATTGCTTTCGCCCGTTGTTGATGTCTGCAATGTATGCGCTGCTAAAACCTAGGTCTTGGCACACTTCGCTGTACTTGCTGTAGTTTTTGGCCCTCATGTAGGCCTCCATCAGCGTTTTAGAGTCCATAAAAGTTTCTCCTGTTAGCTATCTCGTTGGTTTGCTACAACCATTTTGCACTATTTTTCAGCACTTGCACCTAACCATCTGGCTGGTTAACACTCCAGCTATCCAACAGGTTAGTTAGGTGTATCGACATGGAAGCGCAGACCCTACAGCAACAAGTTCCGGTTTACCACGTGTGCCAAGAGTGTAACGGCGCTGGCTGCGCTGCTTGCTCTGACCTGTTGATTCTCGATGGTGATATCCAGCTCGACCCCGAGTGGAATGATGATCTTCCCCAGCACACCGTAGAAGAGCAGCTCGAATGGCTCGACGCTTTCTCCGAGCGCGTCCAGCTGCTCACCGCCATGGCGCCGATAAATGGTGTTATCGGCACCATGCCTGATTATCCGCTTTCTAATCAGATGACCGTTCGCTCTCTCACTCCAGGCCTTAAATACGACATCAGTTTTGATGACCGGAATATGTATCAGCGCCGTGAAGATGAGCTTCGCCTTGCTGGCGAGTGGGAGGTTTAATTCCCATGGCATCCTTCACTTCCTACGCCGCTCGCCGTTCCCTTGATGGTTCCCGCAAGGCCAAGGCTCCCCTCTCCTTGCTGTCTGCTCCGGTGCAAACTGCCGACGAGCTGACCCCCGAGGAGTATCTGGAGAAGCTCCAGAACGAGCGCGGCCTCTGCGAAGATGATGTAGCCATTCTGCACCGTGTTTACTCAGATGGGTATCAGGCCACAACTGTAGCACTTGAGCGGCCCATCCCTGCCCTGCCCTTCAACCCCGTCCCGTTCAGCCCTGAGGCTCAAGCGGACAAATTCGCGGCCCTGCCGATTGGTGGTGCCGAAGATGCCAAACTGCGGGAGCGCGTAATCCTGCGTCACCCTGCTTGCACTGGGTGGTTCACACATGTCTATCAATCGCGTAATGCGCTACTGGGTATACAAGCTGCTAATGCAGCAGCCCTTGAGCTTGATGCTTCTCTTTGCGTACGGGGTGATCTTGGAGAGTTCCGCTTTTCAGCTGACGATGAGTCTGTTGACACTTTCTCCATACGCTTTTCAGAACACGTGGGCCGCTTGGTTGCTACTCGGGCTCATGACGTGGCCCTGTGCCTTGTTCTTGAGCTTGCCCATCACTATGGTCTTTCTCCGGTGGCTACAGTCACCCAGTCGCAGAGGCAAGACCCGTATCCCACGCTTAATCGTTGGGCCGATGCTCAATGGGTTCGTCGTGTCGTACGCCGCGTTTCATCTCGCCGCCTTTATGACGCCGCTCGCCGATTCGGGCTTATCAGCGCAAGACTGGCAGCTTATACGACCGACCTCTCTGTTGCTCGCCGGGCTTTCCGCCGCGCTCGTAATGACGAAACCCTGTCAGCACTTGTGGCACACAATGCAAAGGATGTGTTCGATGCGGTAAGCATGAAAGACGCCGTAGACGCCAGCGTCAGCAACCCCAAGAACCGTCGTGCCGAGCTGATGACCCGCTTGGCCGGCTTCGAGCAGTGCGCCAAAGAGCAACGTCATGTTGCAATCTTCCTCACCTTTACGTGTCCCAGCCGTTTCCACTCGGTACACCGCAACGGCCAGCAGAACCAGAAATGGATCGAGGCGGGCCGCCCGTCCGTACGTGACGCCCAAGCATGGCTGACCAACTGCTGGAACAACATCCGCAAGCGCGCCGGAGAGGCTGAAATAAAGCCGTACGGTTTCCGGTTCGCCGAGCCCCATCACGATGGTACGCCCCACTGGCACGCTGTGTTGTTCATGACAACCCAGCAGGCTAAACAGTACATCGCCATTTGCCGTGCCCAGATGCTGGCCGACTCCGGCAACGAGCCAGGCGCCAAGCAACATCGCTTCAAAGTGGTCTTCATCGACCCTCGCAAGGGCTCCGCTGTGGGCTATTGCTCCAAGTACGTGGCCAAGAACATCGACGGCTTTGCCGTAGGCCTCGACCACGAAGCTGGAAAACGAGCCAAGGCCGTTGACACCGCCGCCCGCGTTGACGCGTGGAAATCCGATAACCGCATCCGCCAGTTCCAACAGATTGGCGGCCCCTCAGTCACTGCATGGCGCGAGTTCCGCACCATCCGCGACGAACTCGATATGGAAGACCCTATGTTCCAACAACTCACCAAAGAGCAGCACTTCGCGCTCGAAAACGTCCGCAAAGCCGCTGACGCGGGAGACTGGGCCGCGTTCTGTTGCGCCATGGGCGGCGTTCAAGTTCGTCGCAACGACCAGACCGTGCGCGTTCACTACGGCATCCCCGAGACCATGAAACTGCTGTGTGACGAGGACGGCGTTGCCCTGCATACCCCGCGCAGCAAGACCCAGTACGGCGACGATGCGCCCGCCCGCGCCATGGGGCTGATGTACGCGAACATCTTCATGCTCACCCGCGCCAAGGAATGGCTCGTGACCTCCAAGGAGAAATGGGAAGCGGCCTGCCGGAAGACCATGGAGGGCGTCCGCGACCAGTTCGAGGTCATGCGCGACGAGAAGGCTTACGCCTACATGGAGTACGAAGAGTATGAGGCACTCCGCCAGATGGCTATTTGTGATTATCAGTCCCGCGCATGGCTCCTGTTTTCCGACGACGAGCGCCTCGCGGGGCCCCCTCAGGGGTGCGAGCCGCTCGGCGGCGGCTTGGACCCGTGTCATTAACTGTCCTGTCTTTACCAAACCAAACAACCGGAGATAACGAATATGGAAATTGTAGGAACCATCCTCGATGCCGACGACATCGTTCTGAGTACCCGTAAGCGCAACGAGGTCGATGTGCAAATCGGTACCGTGAAATTCATGACCACCAAGCCGACGGCGGTGATTGAGTTCAGCCTGAGCGAAGATCAGGTCAAAGCCAACTACCACGTCGAGCTGGCCAACATTGTAGGCCGCAAGGTCAACCTGCAACTCGAATACGTGGACAACAGCTATGCGGGCAACGGCGGTCTGCACAAGACCTTCAACGGCTTCCGCCTGTTCGCTCTCCCCTCACCTGAGAAGAAGGGTAACTAATGCGCTGCGTCCAGGTAACTGCTGACGGCTTCTTGCAAGTCGCCAATGTGGCGCTTGACCAGTGCCAAGGCGCGTATCTGGTCGAGCAACATGACATAGCATCCATCGCCGCTTGGCTGGACCCCGCGACGGTGGGCTATGGAGCTTTGGGGGCCATTCTGGCCGCCTCTTGTACGGGTGTCATATCTGTGTACTACGCCGCTTGGGCATGGGCCAGATTGCGCTCAATCACTGGAATGAGATAAGGAAAGTCACATGAATAACATGATCCGTAATGCCCCGAAGATGACCATCATCGCCTCCATGCTGCTGGCCGCTGGTGTCGCCCATGCCGAAGGTGGTTTGGATGTTACCGGTGTTCAAACTGCCGTTCTGGCTGCCGTTACTGCCCTGCTCGGGTTCGTGGCTGCTGTCGGTCTGGCCAAGGCGGGTTTGGCTGCGGCCATCTGGGGCTGGCGTAAAATTCAAGGCCTCGCAGGCAGCAAGTAACATCATGTTGCAACCACAAGGGGCGGCCATCGCTGCCCCTTTTTCATTGGAGAGGACGCCATGATTTGGGCTCCCATAATGTTCATCACAGGGTTGGTGCTGGCATATGCGATCATATCGGGAAACAATTCGCGCCATTAACTGGCGCTGGATAACCAACAAGACCCTCAAGGCATTGATGTACTGCATCAACCCGCTGAATTTCTTTAAGCTCATCTTCCGCCTGTTCAAGTGGGCCTTTTATATCGTGTTCGGCGCCATCGCGCTGGGAATGCTCACGTTGGCCATCGGTAATTATGCCCACGCTGCGGAATGGGTTGCAGCGCCTAAAAAACCAGTCCCTTCATTGGGTACCTGTTATCCAACGGGGCTTCCCCTTAAATCAGATATATCTGTCGAGGAGTGTGTTGTTTATACCAAGGGCTCTGGCTCTAGAAATGTTATATCAGTGTATGACAAGGATAAATCTTGGAATATCGGCTATGTATCCACCACGGGTTCATTTGTTTTTATGGGTAGATTTGTAGCTACTTCCGTTTCTGATGGTTATTACTGCCCTCCAGATGGCAAACCAGAATTCACCTTTGGCCCTAAAGTCACAAGCAACGGCACTGTTTGTGAAAAGAAACCTCTTCAGTGTTTGCTAGGTTCAGTCAAAGACACCAACGCAATAACAGGCAAAGAGTTTTGTCGCCCCATATGTGAAGGCATCGCTGGTAATACCTATGGCACAGCCGAAGAGCCAGTCAGCTATTTCACAAGCAATTTCGGTTCGGTCAAAATTACCTGTTATGGCCAATGTTCGGTTAAGTCTGTCGGCGGTGCTATCAACCTTGGCTCAAACCCCAATATCTGGACGGGTGTCATTCAGTTCACAGGCGAAAACTGCCCGATACAGACAAACGGTAATGCCGAAGATTCATCAACAGCGGGTGTAGATACCCCAGTCACTCCCCCAGGTTCATCAGACTCATCAAACAACGCCCAGAACAACCTTGATGGCGCTGTCAGCGATGCCCTCGGTAACACCACGTCAGGCGCAACGGGCACGGCCACGCTTAACGATGTCGTCAACAAGATAGCCGAGACCAGCAACAAAGAGATCAAGGCTACATCCGAGCAGAACGCCGCGATGGGGAAGGTGATTCAAGAGGTCGGCAAGGATATCCAGAAACAGATCTATGAGTCCCAGCTCGCCAGTTCACAGGGCAGCGCAGGGGCCAGCATGGGCCAGATACAGACGGCCAACGCCATCAAGGACGGTAACGCCCAGCTCGGCACCAAGTTGGACGCCATCAAAGACGCCATCGAGAAGGGTGACGAGGGAGAAGGCCAAGAGCCCCTCCCCCCGGGCGATACCAACATCAAGACCGACCCGAACTCAGTTAACCCCAATCCCAACGACTGGGGCCAACGTAACTACGGCACCGTTATGCAACATCATGTTACAGCCATGAATCAGTTGCCGCTGTTCTCGTCCATAGGTGACTTCTTCAAGGTCGATATGGGCGCGGGCACCTGTCCTCAGTTCAGTATCGACGTGCCGGATATTGGCGGCGTAGGCGGCGGAAGTCTGGTGTTTGATGTGTTCTGTAATGCCGACCTGCAAAAGATATTCGAGATAATCGCGCTGTGCGTGAAGCTATTAGGGCTTTATGCCGCGTTTAGAATTGCCCTGCTGGACTAAGGATGCAACCCATGGAATTGCTTAATTCTTTCAGGAACTGGCTCAAGGATATGATTGAGAGCTTCATCATGTGGGTGGTGAAGTTCTTTCAGGCCATATTCCAGTGGTTCGAGGATATCCTGCTGACCACGCTGGAAAAGTTATTGGAGGGGATACGGTTCGTTATATCGAGTATCCCTATGCCGGACTTCTTGCAATACAGCTTGCAGGATCTTTTTAACTACATTCCTTCGGATGTTGTCTACTTCCTGAATATGTCGGGGATATCGCAGGCTTTCCTGTTTATATCCATGGGTGTCGCCTTCCGTCTTGTGCGTAAAGTGGCAACGTTGTTCCAGTGGTAATAACTGCGTGACGCGATTATTTATGTTAAATGGAGTCTTAACATGCTGATATTTCACGAGGGATTGCCGGGCTCCGGTAAAAGCTATGAAGCATTGGTGTCCCATATTATTCCGCGGCTTAAGGACGGCCGCACCGTGGATGCCTATATCGAGGGTCTGAACTTCGAGAAGATAGCCGAGCTGGCCGAGATAACGCTTGAGGAATGCCAACAACAGCTCAAGCAGATCACCCGCGAACAGGTGCCGGCCATCCACGAACACGTTAGGGACAAGAGCCTTGTCATCATCGATGAGAGCCAGAACTTCTGGCCGTCTGGTCGCCAGAAATTACCTGACCCGATCATCCAATTGATAACAGAACACCGCCACCGTGGCCTTGATATCGTGTTGATGGGGCAGAACCTCAACGACGTACACAGCATGTGGCGTAACCGTATCGACAAGAAGTTTGTCTTCAAGAAGCTCGACGCCGTAGGCCAAGCCAAACGCTACTCTTGGACGGCCTACAGTGGTTCCCTCAGGGCAGACGGGCAGCGTAGCCGTATCGAGTTCGAGAAGCTCACAGGCGGCATTCGGCAGTATGACTCCAAGTATTTCGGCAGCTACGCCAGCACCACGTCAGAAGACAATGAGATGGGGGTCTATGAAGATGACCGGACGAACATCTTCAAGTCCGCCAAGTTCAAGTACGGGCTCCCCATTGCTGCCCTGCTGTTCATCGGTGGCCTCTGGTTCGCCGTCGATACCATGCTCAATTTCAACAGCAAGACGGGTGCCGAAGACTTGGCCAAGCAGGAGGCACAGCAACATGAAGTTGCATCACCCAGTTCACCTGGGCAACCAGCCCCAAGGCCGGAGCCGCCCCCGAAACCCAAGGTCGATGATCTCTTCACTCAGACCCTTGAATCCGGCAAGCCTGTCCTGACCTCTCAGACCATCGTCAACGGCCATTTGCTTGATGCATGGATCGAGGTGTGGGACGACAAGGACAACAACATAACAACATGGCGTTCGGGAGACCTCACCCAGTTGGGCTGGACTGTTGTCATGAAGTCCTACGGCTTGGTTATCACCAAAGGCAAAGTGACCATGCTCATCCGTGAGCGCAACACCATACCGCCTGGCAAGAAGGATAGTTTGACCGCAGGCGTTGCTTCATCAGTTGAAAAGGCTTTGTAGCAATTCACCCCGTCCAAGTGTGACGCGTCCCTCCAACGCGTCCCTTGGCGTCCCCGCTCGGCGTGGGTGTTGTTCAGCATGCGCCACTCCTGAGACAGCACGTCCGGAGGGGTTTGGTTGAGTAGATGCCTCGCACTTGCAGTTATCCACGGTGCGCCCCCACTTATCCATCAGGCAATACCCCGATCCCTCGAAGAGGGAAGTCCCAGCAGTTGAACCCCTCGCCCCTTCGGGGCGTGTTTTTCTAACACACACCTCCAGATGGAACAGTCAATCAACCCTCAGGCCGCAGGCCTCCCCCGAAGCCTGCGTAGGGGGTTCATTCCACCTGAGCCACCGCCGAGGGGTGTGATTCCTTCTTCTTGAAAAACAAAAAAAAAGAGGAGAAAACCTGTTGCTTAAGGGGTGACTGCAGGGGCTAGGGGTATTCGCCTGTGGAGAAGTGGGGGCGCGCGGTGGGTAACTGCGGGCCTCTGCGAAACCAAGCCCCGCCGGACGTGATGGCGATGGATCTGCTGGCGCGTCTTGCTGAACAACATCCGCGGCGTCCTGTGTAGCGTTGCTCCAGCCCGTAGCCAAAACACGGACATTCGAAAAGAAAGTGCAACATGATGTTGCATTTATGCCTGCTCAAACTATAATCGAAGTATGCAACATGATGTTGCACAAACAAGGAGGAAGCATGGACGATTTGAGCTTGAGCGCCGCAGAACTGAAAGACATTCGCGCCCGCCTTGAGTGGTCACAACAGCGCATGGCTGACGAGCTGGCCGTTGCTCGCAACACCGTTGTGCGCATGGAGAATGGGCAAATGGCCATAGAGCGCCGCACGGCCTTAGCAGTCAGGTATCTGGCTTGGCATCACGCCATGATCGAGAAGGTATCACGCCAACAGCCAGGGCAACCCGCAACTGCGTCCCCTGCCCCAGAATCTGGCGATCGCCACAAGCAGGTTGATTTGCCTCTTTCCTCCCCTGCGAAGACCGCCACCAGGTCAAACCCTGTTGCTGATGCTTGGGAGGTGTTTTGGGATCTTCGTTGTAGTCGTCAGGGCGTACACCTGCTTGAGGAGAACTATTTCAAGTTGGCCAAAGCGACCAATACAGATTATTCCTATCTCTTCATGCTCCAGCTTCTTCAGCGCCTGTTCGACCTCCCAGTGCCTTGGAACTCCTGCGCACCAGTTGAGTGGATACAGTTCAAAGCACTCCGCACCTTCACTGACAAGCTCTACAAAGCCAATCCACAATGGCACTAACCTAGTCAAACGCTAAATCGTGGGGGCCCCACTCGTGGGGTTCCGATTTAGTGATTGACTACACCACCCCAACATACCCTTGAGCAGGGGATTGAGGGGATCACTTCTCCCTCAATCCCTTAATTAACCGGCTTTTAAGGCTTTCAGCGTTCTGAGGTAGGCAAACGCCTCAGCGCCGCGTTGTCTTTCAGCGCCTTTAGGTCTTCACTCCCGAACGACTCGATGATTTCCAGACGCTGGCGGCTAAGATAGGTGCCAGCAGGGGTGATTAAGTGATGCCCGGACATACGCCAGCCATCCCAATAGCGGGTAAAAACGGTTGGCAGCTCCCGTCCAACTGCCATCCTCATGACTCGTTTGCATACAGGCGGTATGGGTTTTCCCTCGTCCCATAGTGTGACCTCTGTCACGGAAACAAAACAAAGTTTCGCTGTTTCCTCTGGACTCAAACCGCACTCAAACCATCGAAAGATAAAGTTTTTTGTTATATTCCTGCGCATTATTCGCGTACCGCTCGAATCTGACAACATTGTCAGGACGCACGGCATCGGCGGCTTTAACGTAATCATGAATTATGCGCAGTGATTGGTTTCTACGTTTTGGAGTTATTTTCGATGAAACACAGCCGTCGCCCACAGGATCGACTCCTGCTGGATGCGTTACCGCCGGTGTCGATCTGTTGACACCACTGCGGCGCCATCGGTTTCGGCAGCTAGATATCAGTGTGCCCGTTGACCACCAGTTGCTGTGGTTCGACGTGTTCCCGTTGGCCGGTGCGTTGGTGTTGATTCATAAGGACACCCCGTTGTGGATCTGCCGCTGGCAGTTGGTCAACCGTGTGGCGGTTATCCACGACTGGCGGGCCTTTTGGTACACCCATCAACAGGATTTTGCCCATCTGCCGCTGGAGGCGATTTGTTGGCTATCCAGTCGTTACCAGGTTAAATGGGATTCGCCCAGTGGCAGGTACTTTTGGCAGCGCTGCCTGCGGGAGGCCCGCGCCCGTGGCCTGTCGGTGAACGCTAGTGCTATAGGCCAGCCCTAAACATTGCTCACCGGGTTGGATGGCTCAGGCATGATCGATTGGCGCGACCTCGCGGCGTGCAGCATGGAGCTCGTCGGACATTTCCCCTGGGCTGATGCGCCGCACCACATCCACAGGCCAGGCGCTGCCGGTTTGCAGGACGCTGATGATCTCGGTCATTTCTGGGTGAGACATGTTGAAGGTCAAGAATAACAGAGTCTTTACAAATTATGCCGATAACCCCATTTATCGGCATCTCTGTGAGAGATAACATTGAGTGAATTTAACCACTACGGCGACACAACTCCGGTCAATGCGATCCATGATGAAGAACCATCTTGATATCTTGCAGCCAAATGCAGAAGAACCTCACCTAAAGCAGGCAATGCATCGTGCTTGGTGCCATATTGATATCTTGCAGCCAAATGCAGAAGAACCTCACCTAAAGCAGGCAATGCATCGTGCTTGGTGCCATAGCGTTGGCAATAGAATTGGCTAGTTCACCAACTGCTCATTTAGCTGTACCCGAACATGTCTTGGGACCATGTCCCCTCCCCTTAGTCGATATTCTGAAACCACAAATGTCCCATCTTGAGACAAGAGTCCACGATTAGAGGCTGTCTTGACCTGGTTAAAGTAGTCGCCTTAATGGGTGGACAGATCCCCTGCCCTTACTCAAAATGCTAAAAATGCAAATTTCCCGTATTGAATAGTTCACACTTACAACAGTGCCGGATCATTAATGCCCTTGATGCAATAAGCGCTCCCTCCCCTCTTGGTTTTCGTGACTTTTATAATGGTGCATTTAACGTAACCATTTATATATTTTCGTTATGTTGTGTTTGGCTCCTGAGTGTTTTCGGTAGCCCACGATGATGACCATTCGTATAAGTCATCAAATCACCTTTTTAGACCTCAATGCACTCTACAGAGAGAATGAAAAAGACCCGCCTTTTGCGAGACTAGTCTTGTTCTTTCAATCCGGCTGATCAGGCTATTAGCCAATGTTTGCGTTTGGGCATGGGCGTTCGCGGATGGGATATGTGGGCATTGCTGCACATATCCATGATTAGCCTCTTCAGTTCATTCATATCGACAGCGTGAAGTGTTAACGACCAGAATGCTCTCGCCTGGCTGTAGTGCATGCCGTTGGTATAGAGCAGGGTGTCATTTGCAAAATGAAGTTGGCTACAGGGTGCCTCCATCTGCAATCCTGTTTCGGGAAACCAGATATTCAACGTGCCTGAGGGGATAAGGGTAAATTGCGCCATCAGATCGCCTTGTCCGACAATCTTGTAGGTCTTCTTGATGATGTCTATCGGCATAGGGGGTTGTCTCGATGTTTGAGCAAGCGATTTGGTTATTTTTCTCTCTGATACGGAATAAATATTGATCCCGCGGATGGCTACCTGCTCGTTCTTAACAGCCCTGCTGTTCCCTGAACCGGTTGCCATCCAGAGAAGTACAAAATAACGGCACCAGCTTGAATGAGACCTTAATGAATCACTTTTTTTGGTCACGATGCTCACCCGCCCTTTGAACGATTATCTCTCGTTTGTTGGCTCAATCTGTCTAGCGGTTTTTGTTGCGCGCTCTCATGTCGTTCGCTGTTGCTGGTGTGCAGGTATTTCGAAGTGGTGTCGATGCTGTCATGTCCTGCATCGGCTTGTACGTGGGAAAGCGGTCTCCCATGCAGGTTGATGTCATGGGTGATCCCGGTATGGCGGATCGCATGGGGAGAGAGTTGCCGCATTTCGGCTGCATCCTGGGCAAATCCATCCTGCTCTGCCAATTCTGCCCCTTTACCGATGATCACCATGATCAAATCCCGTAGCTGGCGAATGCCGAGGTTGGCGTTGATCTCCCCCTGCTCGCGGCCGTGGGCTGCCGCTTTATGGCGAACGAACAGTGGCGTCTGTTCATCCGGTGTCGGCAAGGGAGAGAGACCGAGGAAGCGGCGGTAGCGTTCAAGTGCCGCCAACAGTGCTTGGGATACCGCTACGGTACGCCGTTTGCCCCCTTTGCTTTGCGGAATAAAGTAGCCCCAGACGCCGGTTTTGCGATCCCGCCTGAACTGCCCCATCACAGGGGTAAAGCCCGGCCGAGCTGCAACTTCAGAGATCCGCAGATAGCAGGCGTACATCAGAATGGTGAGAAAACGGCTGCGCTCGTGCTGCTCCGGATGGCCGTTGGCAAGGGTATCGGCGGCCTGCATCACATATGACCACTGCAACTCGCTGAAGGCCTGCACCTGATCATCGGCCTCCTGTTGTTGCGGCCGTTTGACCCGCTGCAGCAGCAGAGCGGGATTCCTGTCCATGTACTCCTCCTGGATCAGAAACTGGAAGAAGGCCGACAAGATGGCGAGTTTGGTCTTCATCGCCTGCTCGCTCAGGCGATAGGGCAAGGTGCGGCCCAGCTCCCGCTTGCCGAGAAACGGTCGCCATTGCGGGTTGGGCAACCGCTCTCCCCACTCCTTGTCGAGGACAAACTGCGCCACGTTGCGGTAGGCGATCAACTCGTCAGGGGGCGACTGACAGTAGTCGAGATAGCGGATCATGATGCGGCGAGTGAGATCTTTCGGGCTGATGGCTGCCTCGCGAAAGCACCAGTGTAAAAAAGTGGTCAGTTCGCTGCGATAGGTTTTGTAGTTGTTTTCGCTGTTGCGCTGCTCCAGCAGCCAATCAACCGCCAGTTCGTAAACCAGCCCGGCATCGGGCACATCATTGAGGCTGAGGTTGGCAAGGTACTGATTGACCTGCGGATTACCAGCTTCCAGATAGATAAGGCTGTCAAACAGCGGCATGGCTGGCGGCAAGGATAATGGTTGTTGAGTCATGGTGTTGCTTGTTGATGATGAGATGAGTCGATATGAGCCTGTGAGCCGAGTTGCTAGAAAAGGGCTCGTGATAGATGAATGCGGCTTCAATTGGGGTTGGTACTGCCTCTTGTTGTTGCTGATTAAGGTAACCGGGAGCGATCTGGATAACGTTCTCTCCACTGTTTGCTCATTATTTCCTCATAGACCTGGCTGGTGTCGCTCAGTGGTGCACGCTATTCAGTTATGCATGGGATATGCAGTATGGTTAAAAAATTCTCGGGGTAAATAGCTGTGAAAATGGTTTTAAATGCAAATAAAGTGAATGCCGAGAGCTGTTTATCCCGAGAAATAGCAGGTCTGTGCAATCAGGCCACCTGCTTTAGTGGCTTATCCTTGCGCTTGGCTGCTGGGGCCTCTTCCTCTTTCGTGCCTGCCTGAACCTTGCCGCCGCGCAGCAGGGTTTGCAGCACATCGCGCTGTTCTGCCAGGTAGAATGCCAGACTCTCTTGCTGCTCTGGTGCCAGCTCGATCGGGGCGCCAGCCAACAGGGTCATCAACTCATCGGCCGTATCCAGCAGCTTGTCATAGGCATCGGCCTCTTTTTTGCTGGCAAAGGTCATTTTTTCCACTCCCCCACGAACAACCACATATTTGATCTCGACAGCCATGATGGTCTCCTCTTGGTGATGATGGATAGAGTATATGTATGGATATACAGTATTGCAAATAACCTCACCGGAAAAGAGTTCGCCGGGGTTTAGCGACAAAAGCCGCGCTGGATCAAGCTGTCTCAAAGTGTCATTTGACTTCCACGCCAGACTGGTCGGATCATGGCCTTATGACGATCGTACGACACCTGTTTATTCTGCTGATGGTAGAGGCGCTGCTCCTCGGGAGTATCGCCCATTTGGTCGTGGGACTCCCCTGGTTGCTGACCCTGCTGTTTGTGGTGTTTGCCCTGCTTGGGTTGCGTTGTCTGGTGGTGCTCGGCAGCTGGCTGTTTACCCGCTTCTACCCCTCCCCGGCTATCGGCCCTTGGCGCAGGGTGAAGATGATGGCGCAGGAGATGCTGGCCTACCTCTACACCTTCACCTTGCTGTTGCCGTTCGAGCCTTTGCTGATGGCACCCGATCGGCTGCGGCCATGCCAGCGCCCCGTATTGTTGGTGCATGGTTACGGTTGCAGTCGCGGGATCTGGCGTACCCAGCGCACCCGACTGGAGACCGCAGGCCATGTGGTCGCCACCATTACCTTGATGCCACCATTTGGTCATATCGATGAGATGGTGCCGCTACTGGCCAAGCGAATTGACGATGTGCTCGCGCAAACCGGGGCTGACAAGCTGGTGCTGGTCGGTCACAGCATGGGTGGGCTGGTCTGCCGCGACTATCTGGCTATCCATGGTGGTGACAAGGTCGCACGCCTGATCACTCTGGCTACGCCTCATCAGGGCAGTCAGTTGGCCGCCCTTGGGCTTGGGGCCAATGCCCGCGAGATGGAACCCGGTTCCGGCTGGTTGCAGCGTTTTGCTTCGGTGCCGCTTTGCGTGCCCGGCATCTCGGTGCGCACCAGTCACGACAATGTGGTGATGCCGCAGGAGCGGCAACGATTGGCGGGAATGGAAGATATCGAGTTGCCCGCCATTGGCCATCTCTCTCTGCTCTACTCCCCTCGCACGACAGATCTGCTGCTTGAGTTGTTGTCCCGAGTCTGACCCTCCTTATTCGTCCTTCAACTGTTATTCCAAATAAAACAGGGGCCTGATTGCTCAGGCCCCTGTTGATCTCTTTATCCCATCATCCGGTTAGAAGTGTATCCCCTTGATCAGGGTCGAGACGGCAACCTGATCGGCGGTGGCCTTGGATTTGTCGCCATCCTTGGGATCGGCAAAGGTGCGGAAGCTGGTGTTCATGATGACCTGGGCGACGCGCGGTGCCAGAGCGTGAACCACCTGACCAAACACCCCGAGGCGAGTGGCCAGTCGCACATGCTTGTTGATGATGGTATCGCACACCAGATCGGCCGCCTCTTCCGGCGTCATCATAGGTACCTGCTCATAGACCTTGGTCGGCGCTACCATCGGCGTTTTCACCAGCGGCATATTGATGATGGAGAAGCTGACCCCCTTATCGGCAAACTCGGAGGCGGCGGTACGCACCCAGGCATCGAGGGCCGACTTGGAGGCAACATAGGCGGAGAAGCGCGGCGCATTGGTCAACACCCCGATGGAGGAGATGTTGATGATGTGCCCTTTTTTCTTCTCAATCATGGTGGGCAGCACCCCCATGATCACCTTGAGTGCGCCGAAGTAGTTGAGCTGCATGGTGCGCTCCAGATCGTGGAAGCGATCGAAGGAGTCCTCGATGGAGCGGCGGATGGAGCGGCCGGCATTGTTGACCAGAATATCGACGCCGCCGTGATCGGCCACGATGCGAGCGGTGATCTCCTCGGCTTGCGCCAGATTGGCGAGATCCCCCTGATAGATCTCGATGGTCAGCCCCAGCTCGGCAAACTCAGCTTTAGTCTCGGCAATCTTCTGCTCGTCGCGCGCGATGGTAACGACGTTGGCCCCTGCCCCCGCCAGCTTGCGTGCGGTTGCTCGGCCAATGCCGGAGGTGGCCCCGGTCACCAGCACCACCTTGCCCTCTACCCGACCACGCAAGGAGCGATCGATGAAGAGCTCCGGGTCGAGGTGACGCTCCCAGTAATCCCACAGCCGCCAGGCGTAGCTGTGCAGTGGTGGCACTTCGATACCGGTCCCTTTCAGTACTCGCTGGGTTTCGCGACTGTCGAAACGGGTGGGATAACTGATAAGGCGGAACACATCCTTGGGCAGACCCAGATCGGCGATGGCGGCATCGCGGATGCGGCGCACCGGCGCCATGGTCATCAGCATGGCGGTCAGGTGGCGGGGAATGAAATTAAAGAGAGAGGCATTGATGCGGATCGCAGGCTCCGGCGCATGGGCGGCGCGGGAGAAGGTGCTCAGCATGTCGCCGACCCGCATCGGGTTGGGGTCGGTCAGGTGGAAGGTCTTGTTCTCCTCGCCCTCTTGATGGGCGATATGCACCATGGCATCGACCACGAAGTTGACCGGCACGATATTGATGCGCCCGCCCTCAACCCCGATGGCTGGCATCCAGGGCGGCAGCAGACGGCGCAGCTTCTGAATGGTCTTGAAGAAGTAGTAAGGGCCGTCGATCTTGTCCATCTCGCCGGTATTGGAGTCACCGACAACGATCCCCGGTCGATAGACTCGCCACGGAACTGTGCACTCGTTTCGCACAATCCCTTCCGCTTCGTGCTTGGTCTGGAAGTAAGGCATGTCGAGGTGTTCGGCCTCATCGAACATGTCCTCGCGAAACAGACCGTCAAACAGGCCCGCTGCAGCGATGGAGCTGCAGTGGTGGAACTGCCCCGCCCCCAGCCGCTCGGCAAGTTGAACAGCCTGACGGGTCCCTTCGGTGTTGACCTGCTGCTGGATCCCCGCCTTGGCGTTGAGATCATAGATGGCAGCCAGATGGAAGAAGTGGTCGATCTTGCCGATCAACTGCTCCTGCATCTCGACCGATACCCCCAGCAGCGGTTGTGTCATGTCGCCAAAAACCGGGACTGCGCGCGATTCATCCACATTCCAGAATGAGAACAGCTCTGGCAATTTCTCCTGATGAGAGGCGCGCATCAGAAAATAGACGGTACAGTCGGGATGCTGTTGGAATAACTTTTTGATCAATCGACGCCCGATAAAACCACTACCGCCAGTAATGAAATAGTTCATAAAGAGAATCCTGCTACTGATTAGGGTGTTACTAGGTTGTTAGATATATCACGATTCATATGGGAATCTGCAATTTGATTGTCGGTTCGTGAGCAAACCCTAATTTCGGTGGTGTGCCTGTTCCGTTATTAGGTAGAACCCTCTATTTTTTGTCCCTAGACTGAAGTCGAAAAATCAGTAATGCCACAACCCGATTGCAGTTTCGTTGTCGCCATTACATTTAACAGTCGTTATTCAAGGAGAAGATCATGGCTAAGAAATTGAAAGCGCTGGCAGGGTCAGTGACCGACAACCAACTCACCTCCACCATCAAGGAGTCTACCCAGCAGATCTGGTTGGCCGGTCTGGGCGCCTATGCCAAGGCGCAGGAAGAGGGTGGCAAGATCTTTGAAGCCCTGGTGCAGGAAGGTGAAGCGCTGCAAGCAAAAACCCGTCAGAGCGCAGATGAGAAGATTGCAGCTGTGACCGACAAGACCGCCAATACCTGGGGCCGTCTGGAGCAGGTTTTTGAAGATCGCGTGGCCCGCGCTGTGGCCAGCCTCGGCATTCCGACCCGCAAGGATATCGACAAGCTCTCCAAGCGCATGGCCGAGCTGACCGACGTGGTCCAGCAACTGCTGGATGCGCAGGAAGAGGAGGCCCCTGCCGCTGAAGCCAAACCGGCTGCCGCCAAAAAGCCCGTTGCCCGCAAGCCTCCGGTAAAGAAGGCTCCGGTAGCCAAGGCCAAAGAGGCCGTGGTTGAGCAGGCCGCCGATCTCCTTTCCGCCGCTGAAGATGCGGTGAAAGAGGTGAAGGCCAAAGCAGAGAGCGTCCTGCCCTGATCCCTCGCGGTGACGGAAGGTGATTGATACCGGCCCATGCCCTGCGCTGGGCCGGTCTTGTCATGGTGAATGTCATGGATAGAGAGGCGACGCTATGAGTACCATCGCAATTGCCCTTGCTGGCGGCGGGCCGCTCGGCGGCATCTACGAGATCGGTGCCTGCGCAGCCCTCTCTGACAGCATCAACGGCTTGCGCCTTGACCATGCCGATATTTATGTTGGCGTCAGTTCGGGGGCCGTGGTGGCGTCGGCGCTGGCCAACGGCATCTCGCCGGCAAAGCTGGTGCGGATCCTGCTCAGCGATGATTCGGGGGAGATGTTTGACCCGGCCACCTTGCTGCGACCCGCTTTTCGTGAATATGCCGACCGCCTGACCTCGATCCCGCCACTGGCGTGGCAGAGCCTGACCTACTATCTGGCGGCGCCCTGGAAGCGCAGCCTGTTTGAATCGCTGCAGGGACTCTCCAAGGCCATTCCGACCGGACTGTTCGACAATCGCGGGGTGGATCGCACCCTGACCCAGTTTTTTTCTCGCCCCGGCCGCAGCAACGATTTCCGCCAGCTGCGCAGTCGACTGTTTGTGGTAGCCACCGAACTCGACACCGGTCATCCGGTTGCCTTCGGCAGCCCAGGGCTCGATGACGTGCCCATCTCGGCGGCGGTACAGGCGTCGGCCGCCCTGCCCGGCCTCTTTCCCCCTTCATTGATTAACGGGCGTTACTATGTGGACGGGGCGCTGATCAAGACTCTGCACGCTTCGGTAGCGCTGGAAGAGGGAGCGGATCTGGTGTTCTGCATCAATCCGCTGGTGCCCTATGATGCGGACATGGCCGACGGCACCCCGACCAATCTGGTGGACAGCGGTCTGCCGGTGGTGCTGGCCCAGACTTTTCGCGCCATCATCCACTCCCGCATGCATGTGGGGATGGATCGCTACAAGCACCAATATCCCGACGCCGACGCCCTGCTGTTTGAGCCCTCTTCTGCCGATGGCGAGATGTTCTTCACCAATGTGTTCAGTTACCGGGATCGTCGCCGCCTCTGCGAGCACGCTTACCAGCATACCCGCCGCGATCTCTGGCTGCGTCGTGACGAGCTGGCGCCGGTGCTGGCCAAGCATGGCCTCGAGCTCAATCTGGCCGCGCTGGCCGATGAAGATCGCACCCTGCTGGCCCCCGGCATTGGCTCGGTCGCCGCCCTCGACAAGTCGCTGGAGCAGTTGCAGCACTGGCTTGCCAAACGCTATCGCCACGGCGTGCGCCGTTCATCACCAAAGGAGTAGCATGGATCGCAAACCCAAACGTCGTACCCGGGAGCGGATCCTGACCACTGCCCTCGCCTGCTTCAATCGACAAGGGGAACCCAGCGTCACCACCTCGGCTATTGCGGCCGAGATGGAGATCAGCCAGGGCAATCTCTACTACCACTTCCACAACAAGGAGGAGATCGTCAACGCCCTGTTCTGCGAATTTGAACAGCAGATGGATCGCCTGCTGGAGGCGGTCAGCTCCCCGTCCGATGAGCCCGAAGATATCTGGCTCTTCCTCCACCTGATGTTTGAAGCCATCTGGCAGTACCGTTTCCTCTACTACGATATCGCGACCCTGATGAGTGGTTATCATCAGGTGGAACAGCGCTTTTCCGCCCTGCTGCGCCGCAAGGAGCAGACCGCCATCGCCATTTGCAACCATCTGCAAACGGTCGGGCTGATGGAGGGCACGACGCAACAGATGCGCACGCTGGCAGCCAATGTGGCGCTGGTGGGCACATTCTGGATCTCTTACCAGCGGGCACTGCACCCCAAGGCGGACGCCGATATCGCCCTCGGCGTCTTTCAGGTCATGCAGCTGGTCGCACCCTATTTGCGGGCCGATGTCCGCGCTCATCTGGGCGCCCTCGCCCACCACTACACCGACAAGGTTTGATTCACATGCTACAGGGAGAACAAGCATGACCACTTCACAACTCGAATTTGTCCCCTTCCCCTACGCGGATGCGGCCTATGACTATGCCGGCCAGAAGCTGGCGCACAACTGGGATCGACTCCATCAGGGGGATGCCGAACCCTGGCCCGAGGATGAACAGGTACAGGATGCTTGGCGGGCCTATCATGCCGGGGATTTTGCCCAGGCCGTCGCCCTTGGCGAAGCGGCCGGTGAGGCGGGCCTCAATGTGGCGAACAAAGCGCTGGTGATCCATGCCAGCTATCTGCTGGAAGACAAGTATGCCAAGCGCGCCGCCTTCGAGCGGGCGGCCAGTCATGCCGAGAAGCTGCAAAAAAGCCAGCCCAAGAACGCCAACGCCTGGTATTTCCACGCGCTGGCCCTCGGGCGCTACAGTCAGGTCATTTCCATCTCCAAGGCCCTCTCGCAAGGAATTGGCGACAAGATCAAGGTAAGCCTTGAGAAGGCGCTGGAGCTGGCGCCAGATCACGCCGAGGCCCATATTGCCTTTGGCGCCTGGCACGCGGAGATCGTCGACAAGCTGGGGGCCATGATCGGTGGCCTTACCTATGGCGCCAAGAAGGAAGAGTCCGAGCGTCACTTCAAGGAAGCGCTGGCGCTGATCCCCGACTCGGCTATCGCCCGCATGGAGTACGCCAACGCTCAGGTGATGCTGCACGGCAAAAGCCGCCTGAAAGCCGCCGAAGCCATCTATGCCGAAGCGGCCGAGTGCGAACCCATGGATGCCATGGAGCGCCTCGATGTGGAGGCGGCGCGGGAAGAGTTGGAGGATTAACCGCCACTCTTGCCACTGATAGATAACAAAACAAGAGGCCAACCCGCGGGTTGGCCTCTTTTATGATGGGTTCTGACCGGTTGGAATACGCCGCCACCGGTCTATCAAATGCACGCTCAACCGAGCAGCGCATCCAGTCCGTTGGGGTCAAACAACAGCTCCGGCTCCATCAGCACCAGCAACAGCAGTTGTTCGAACTCCACCGCAAACCGCTCGACCACCCGATCCGGATCCGGTACCAGCTTCTTGTCTGTGATAAGGCCCAGCTGCACTTTGTGATCGTAAGAGAGGATGGAGACGCCGACGCCGATATCCCCCGATTGCGGCACCCAGAACAGTGGTTGGCGTAGTTTTGCACCGGCCAGATAGAGGGTCTGCTGCGGGCCGGGTACATTGGTGATCACTGCACTGGCCTTGGCTGTGAGCAGCTCGACTGCCTGCTGCTGCACCGCATTGGGTGCCATGCCAAGGGCATGTAACAAGTTGAGCACCACCACGGGTTGTAGCGAGGTGCGCAGCGCCTGCATCCGGTCACGCACGGTATAGAGCCGTTGCAACGGGTGTTCAACATCCAGTGGCAAGTCCAGGGCCACCAGCCCGAAGCGGTTGCCAAGCGCACCCTCATCGTCCGGCGCACGCATATTGACTGGCACCAGGGCGCGGATCTTGACCTTGTTGGCATCATCCCCCTTCTCCTGCAGGTAGTGGCGAAACGCCCCTGCGGTGGCGGCGATCAGCAGATCGTTGACCGAGCAGCCCAGCACCTTGCCCACTGCCTTGATATCCGGCAGATCAATTTGCTCCGACCAGGCCACCCGCTTGGTGCTGGTGGTCTTGCCCCGCAGGCGGCAGGGTGAATCATCACCGAGGGTGGCGATATTGCACAGCTCGCTCGCCACATCCCGCCCGGTCTTGAGGTAATCCACCGCCTTGGTGGGATGGGTGACCACTTCGACATATTTGGACCAGAGGCTACCGGTCAGCTTGAGACCGGCCCGCACCAGACGGCTGCCCTGGTGGCAATCCTCCTCATCCTCGTCATCGCTGTCATCCAGTGGCTCCGGTGACGGTGGTCGCGGCGCCCCTTCCGGGGTGTTATCCATCATGGTCAGCATGGCCCGCACCAGCGAGAAGCCGTCGCCCATGGCGTGGTGAATGCGCACCACCAGCGCTTGCCCACCCAGCGACGTGTCGGTCAGGTGCATATCCCACAGGGGGCGCTGGTGGTTGAGCGGCGTCGAGGCGAGATCGGCCACCAGCTTCTCCAGCTCCAGCTTGCCTGCTTCACCCGGCAGGATCACTCGCTTGAGGTGCTGATCGAGATCGAAATCGGGATCATGGCGCCAGTAGTAGGAGCCCCCCTCCAGCACGGCCCGCTGGTGGAAGCGGGGTTGCACCGAAATGGTGTGGCGCAATCCGGCCCGCAGACGCGCTTCATCAAGCTCTCCTTCAAACATCAGGACACCGATGATCTGCATCAGGTTGTTGGGTCTGTCCATGCGTAACCAGGCGGTATCGACGCAGGAGATAAATTCACTCAGTGGCATGGTTGTTTCCCTACAAAATGAATTTACCGAGGCGGCAAATTGCTCCTGCCCTCATATCCGGATGAAGACTTGATGCAATCAGAATGACATTAATGAGTGCCGACTCGAAATATGAAATAAAGATGAAAGATTACTTAAAAAATAGAATTGAGACCTCGCCGAATAATAAATCTGACAAACTATATGGCTTGCCAACTTATTTCAAACAGCCATCGTTTACAGCTGGTTTATTTAAAACCAGTGCAACGAAGAGTTTCAAACACGTTTGGGGCAAGGTAAGCGATTGTCGACATAATCGAGGATCTCCTGCTCCAGTACGCTGCGTACAGGCAACAGCATCAAACCAAGATGCACTTCCAGTTCCAGGGTATCTTCGTCCAGGGTGAGAGTGCCATGTACCCCTGAGCCGCGAAAACGAAGCTCGGTCTCCTCTTCATCTGCCCATTCGCAATCGAGTTGATAGCTCTCGCTCATGTCCGCGGCAATGGCTTCAGCCGCGATCCGGGCGGCGGCCAATCCCAGCGGATGCTGACGGCTGATCTGGATGGTAGAGAGTGCGCTGCTGCCAGCGAGCGAGTTGAAGAACATGGTCGTTACTCTGGGTCATAAGTTAGTTATTGATATTAAACACATGTTCACAAAAAATGAAAGGATGGTTCACATAAATGGGGCTCACTTAACAGAGTCGAGAGGGATGCAGGCCATCAGCGGGGCATGGCATTTATTCCCTCCCCCGTGCGCGCTACACTTGTCACGGAACGGTCAGCAAAAGCTGCTTGTTTTTCATTCACTTGTATCTTCGTATCACCCAATTCCCATCAATGGGCCCAAGGCCAGAGAGCTGTAGATGACGCATCAAGAACATGCCCACGACGACGATAGCACCCTGGGTCGGCTATACCGCCAGCTCAAGCGGGTTGCAGCCTTGCGCGAGCAGATGCGTGCCCACCCGGAAGATCAGCAGGATCGGGATCGGCTACGCCAGTGGCAGGCCGACCGGTTGGGGCGAACCCATCGTGATCTGCTGGAGAGTGACCGCTACGGCCCTGCCGCCGAGTTTTTCCTGACCGATCTCTATGGCCCGGGGGATTGTGCCCGCCGCGATGCGGACGTGATGCGGGTGATGCCGACCGCCGAGCGGTTGTTGCCGGAGTCCGGTCTCAAGGTGCTGGCGCAGGCGATCGAGCTTGATGCTCTCTCCGAAGAGCTCGATTACTTGATGGTGGTGGCGCTACGGCGCATTGATGGCATAGCTCCCATCACGCCGGACCACTACACCATCGCCTATCGTGCCGTAGGCGAGCAGGCGCGCCGGGAACATCAGATTGCTCTGGTGAGCGAGCTTGGCATGACGCTGGACAGGCTGGCGAGAAAACCGCTGCTGGGGGCAACCCTCAAGCTGGTGTCAGGGCCCGCCCATCTGGCGGGGCTTGGTGAACTCTTCTCCTTTGTCGAGCGGGGTTATCGGGTCTGCCATCAGATGGGGCGCGCCAACGAGTTTCTCGAGACCATCGCCAGTCGTGAGACGGCGATCATGACGGCGCTCTTTAACGGCGACAGCAGTGTGCTGACGTAGTGTTGCGGTGAGGGATAAACCGCCAGAATAACAAAGCGGGCCGATGGGCCCGCTGTTCGTTTATCGCTGTTTGCCGGTAGATATTGGTCAGATCACCAGCAGATCCATAAAGGCGTGGACCGGTGTGCTGGCCAGCTGCTTGCCATCCTGGCAGAGGGCGAGAATATCGCGGACCCGTTTGGCCGGGAAGCGAGTGGCCAGATTGTGCTGGAATTTCTCCACCAACAGCGGGATCCCCTCCTCCCGCCGGCGACGATGGCCGACCGGATACTCCACCTCGACCTTAGGAGTGTTAGTGCCATCCTTGAAGAAAATCTGGATGGCGTTGGCAATGGATCGCTTGTCCGCCTCCAGATATTCACGGCTGTAGAGTTTGTCCTCCTGCACCACCATCTTGTCGCGTAGCCCGTCGATACGGGGATCGGCGGCTACATCGTCCTCGTAATCCTCGGCGACAAGGCGACCGAAAATCAGCGGCACCGCCACCATGTACTGCAGGCAGTGATCCCGATCGGCCGGGTTATTGAGGGCACCCACCTTGCTGATGATGCGAATGGCCGACTCATGGGTGGTGAGTTCGATGCGGTCGATCTCATCCAGCCGCCCCTTCACCTGACCGTGCAGTTTCATGGCGCACTCGACCGCGGTCTGGGCATGGAACTCGGCGGGATAAGAGATCTTGAACAGCACGTTCTCCATCACATAGCTGCCGTACCCCTGATGCAGGGCGAACTGGTTGCCCTTGAACAGCACATCGTAGAAGCCCCACTTGGGGGCGCTCAGCACACCGGGATAGCCCATCTCGCCGCTCATGGTGATAAGGGCGAGGCGCACCGCGCGGGAGGTGGCATCCCCCGCCGCCCAGCTCTTGCGCGACCCCGCATTGGGGGCATGACGGTAGGTACGCAGGCTTTGCCCATCGACCCAGGCCTGGGAGACCGCATCAATCACCTGGTCGCGTGTGCCACCCAGCATGTGAGTCACCACGGCGGTGCTGGCGACCTTGACCAGCACCACGTGATCGAGACCGACCCGATTGAAGGAGTTCTCCAGCGCCAGCACCCCTTGAATTTCGTGGGCTTTGACCATGGCCACCAGCACATCGGCCATGGTGAGCGGTGCCTTGCCATCGGCGACGCGAGTACGGGAGAGCCAGTCTGCAGTGGCGAGAATACCGCCCAGATTGTCGGAGGGGTGACCCCACTCGGCGGCCAGCCAGGTGTCGTTGTAATCGAGCCAGCGGATGATGGCGCCGATGTCCCAGGCTGCCTTGACCGGGTCGAGGCAGAGCTGGGTACCGGGCACCCGGGCACCATGGGGCACGAGGGTGCCCGGTACGATGGGGCCAAGGTGCTTGGTGCACTCGGGGAAGCGCAGAGCCAAGAGGCCACAGCCCAGCGTATCCATCAGGCAGTAACGGGCGGTGTCGAGAGCCGCCTTGCTGGTAATGGGGTGGTTGCAGACATAATCGGCAATATCGACCAGCACCTGATCGGGGTCTGGTCTGTGGTTGACGTCGACGTTGGCGGACATCGTGACTTCCTTATCGTTGTTGTAGAGAGACAAAGTGACGGGGGGCTGGGCCGACATAATCGGCGCTCGGACGGATGATCCGGTTGTGCTCGCGCTGCTCCATCACGTGGGCGCACCAGCCGGTGACCCGCGAGCAGACGAAGATAGGCGTGAACAGCTTGGTCGGGATCCCCATGTAGTGATAAGCGCTGGCATGGAAGAAGTCGGCGTTGGGAAAGAGCTCTTTTTCTTCCCACATCACCTTCTCCGCCTCGCAGGAGACGCGATAGAGGCGATCATCCCCCACCGCCTCGGCGAGCTTGGCCGACCACTCCTTGATGATGACGTTGCGCGGATCCGAGGTGCGGTAGATGGCGTGGCCAAAGCCCATGATCTTCTCCTTGGCCGCCAGCTTGGCCAGCAGTTCGCGCCTTGCCTGCGTTTCATCCTGCCAGTGTTCGATCATCGCCATGGCTGCCTCGTTGGCTCCGCCGTGGAGTGGGCCGCGCAGGGTACCGATGGCGGCAGTGATACAGGAGAACATGTCGGAAAGGGTTGAGGCGCAAACTCGCGCGGCAAAGGTGGAGGCGTTGAACTCATGCTCGGCGTAGAGGATGAGGGAGACATGCATCACCCGGCGCTCCAGCTCGCTCGGTGCTTTTTGGTGCAGCAGCGCCAGAAAGTGGCCACCGATACACTCTTCATCGGTATCGAGGGCGATGCGTACGCCCTCGTGGCTGAACTTGTACCAGTAGATCAGAATGCCCGGGAAGGCGGCCAGCAGCCGATCCGCCACTTCATGCTCATGCTCGAAGCCATCTTCCGGCTCCAGATCGCCGAGCATGGAGCAACCGGTGCGCAGCACATCCATGGGGTGAGCATCGGCGGGAATGCGCTCCAGTACCTCCAACAGCGGCTGGGGCAAGCTGCGCAGGTGACGCAGCTCGCGCTTGTAGGCGTCAAGCTGCTGCTCACCGGGCAACTCCCCCTTGAGCAGCAGATAGGCGACCTCCTCGAACTGGGCGCTGTCGGCCAGCTCCTTGATGTCGTAACCGCGATAGGTAAGACCGGTGCCGCTCTTGCCCACGGTGCAGATGCTGGTCTCCCCTGCGCTTTGACCGCGCAGACCGGCCCCGCCCAACGGTTTTTGCTGTCCCATAAGCTGCCTCCTATTCCTTGGCTGTAAACAGACGATCCAGGGTCTGCTCGTAGTGGTGATATCCGAGGAAGTCGTAGAGCGACTCCCGGGTCTGCATGGTCTCCACGACAGCCCTTTGATGGCCATCCTGGCGAATATGTTGATAGACGTTGAGGGCGGCCTGATTGGCTGCGCGGTTGGCACTTAAGGGGTAGAGCACCATGTCGACCCCGTGGGCGGCCAGTTGCTCTTTGTCAAACAGCGCGGTTTTGCCGAACTCGGTCATGTTGGCGAGGATCGGCACGTTGGCCGCCAGCTTGAACTGGTCGTACTGGGCCAGCTCGGTCACCGCCTCGGCGAAGATCATGTCGGCACCGGCGGCCACATAGGCAGCGGTGCGCTCAAGAGCCGACTCCATCCCCTCCACCGCCAGTGCATCGGTGCGGGCCATGATGACGAACTCGCTATTCTCGCGGGCATCCACCGCTGCCTTGATGCGATCGCACATCTCCTCCAGCGTGACCACCGCCTTGTTGGGGCGATGACCACAACGCTTCTGAGTCACCTGATCTTCCATGTGCACGGCTGCCACTCCGGCCCGCTCGAACGCGCGGATGGTGCGGGCGATGTTGAATGCCCCGCCCCAGCCGGTATCGATATCGACCAACAGCGGCACCCGGGTGGCAGCAGTTATCCGCTCAGCATCGGTCAGCACGTCGTTGAGGGAGGTCATGCCGAGATCCGGCAAACCGTAGGAGGCGTTGGCGACTCCGGCACCCGAGAGGTAGAGCGCCTGAAAACCGCTGCGCTCGGCCATCAGCGCCATATAGGCATTGATGGTGCCGACGATCTGCAGGGGATGTTCATTGGCAAGGGCGGTGCGAAAGCGCAGGCCTGCCGAGGGGGACAAACTGGACATCATGACTCCTTTCACCTGTCTAGTCTGGCTATCTAATATCACGTTTACGTTAACGTCAATTATACTTTCGTAACATTCCGGCTGCAGGCAAGACAGGAAACCGGTTTTAGGGTAAATTTCACCAATTCCTTCAACAGGTTGAATTGTATGATGGAGCCCGGTTCCGTAATTGTCTGTCCGGCGTGCGACTTGCTGATCCAGCGCAAAGCACTGCCGCTGCGTCGCCATGCCCACTGCCCGCGTTGTCACCAACATCTCTATGGCCGTTATGCCTTTCGTCCCTCCCAGTTGATGGCCCTGACCATCACCGGATTTCTGCTGCTACCCTCCGCCTTTTTTGAACCGCTGATCTATCTGCGGCTGGCTGGGGTCAACACCGACGCCGACCTGCTGCGCGGTATCCTGGTGCTGTTTGGCGAAAGTGAGTTTTGGGTGGCCTCTTTGGTGCTTTGGTGCGCCGTACTGGCACCGGTAGGATTATTGGCGGGGATCTTTGTGCTGGCTTCGGGTCTGGCCAAACGTTGGCACATTCTTCCCGTCACCTTGAAGCTGGTCGAGGTGTTTCGCCACTGGGCCATGCTGGAGGTCTATATCGTCAGCCTGCTGGTTGCCCTGTTCAAACTGATCGACATCGCCGATGTGCGCCTCGGTGGCGGGTTGCTCAGCCTCGGTATTTTGATGCTGCTCAACATGACCCTGCTGATCCTGTTTGACCCCGCCCCCTACTGGGCGCGGATCCCGTTAAAGGAGCCGGAACATGACCAGCGCCCGTGAGATGGGACTCTGCCGCTGCCATACCTGTGGTTTGCTGGTGCGCTATCAAGCCGGGGCAGTCTGCCCCCGTTGCAGCAGCAAATTGCAGGTGCGCATTCCCCGTTCCCTCGCCTGGTCGTGGGGCTTGCTGGCGCTCGCCACCTTCATGTTGCTACCTGCCAATCTGTTGCCCATTACCCATTTCTACAACAAGGGGTTACTGCAGTCAGATACCATCTTCAGCGGTATCATGATGCTCTATCGCAGCAAGATGAGCGGGATTGCCACCATAGTCCTCACCGCCAGCATACTGGTACCCGTGGGCAAGATATTGGGGTTGGGCTGGATCTGCTGGCAGTTGCAGCGGGCCAAACCGGTGCGGCGCAAGCGCCAGCTAGTGATGTATCGGGTGATCGATTTTATCGGTCGCTGGTCAATGCTGGACTTGTTCGTGATTTCGCTGATGGTGGCACTGGTCGATCGGGGTGTGCTGCTGAGTGTCCGCGCAGGCCCGGGGGCCACCGCCTTTGCCGGTGTGGTGGTGCTGACCATGATGTCGGCCCGCATGCTCGATACCCGTTTACTGTGGGACAAGGCGGCCCGTTGATGATTTCTCTGTTTTTGTCTGATGTGCTGTTTAATCCAGCCAATAAGGAGTCACTATGATCGGGGCTGAACCCGTCATCGAAAAGCGCCGCTGGTTATCGCCGGTCTGGCTGTTACCCCTGATAGCCCTGCTGCTGGCAGGTGGCTTTCTCTATCAGCAGGTATTGAGCCGTGGCCAGCTTATCCAGATCAACTTCGCCCAGGGCAACGGCATCTTGCCGGGTAAAACCCAGGTTCGTTATCAGGGGGTGGCCATCGGCGTGGTGCAAGAGCTGGAGCTGGCTGAAGATGGCCGCAAGATTGCGGTGATGGCCAAGATTGACAGCCGTGCCAGACCGCTTATCCGCAAGGGATCCGACTTCTGGCTGGTGAGCCCCAAGGCGTCGCTCACCGAGATCTCCGGCCTCGATACCCTGGTCTCCGGCAACTACATCAACCTGCAACCGGGGCGTGAAAGCAATCCGCTGGAGGAGACCTTCGATGCACTGGAGGGCCCTCCTCCCGGCTATCAGGCTCAGGGGCGCATGCTGCACCTGACCGCCGATTCGCTGGGTGCGGTTGGGATTGGCGCCAAGCTCTATTTCCGCGGTATCGAGGTGGGCAGCGTCATCAATACCCGTCTGGGTCAGGACAACCAGAACGTCATTCTGGATCTGGTGATCGAGCCACGTTTCGAACATCTGGTCAAAGCCGATACCCGCTTCTGGAATATCAGCGGCATCAAGGGCTCCTTCAGTCTGGCCGGGGTGAGCGTGGAGGCTGGCAGCCTCACCTCCATTCTGAGCGGCGGCATTGCCTTTGACTCGCCCAAAGATTCACCGGAGCCGGAGAAGGGACAGACTTTCGTCCTTTATAAAGGGCTGGCGGAAGCAGCGCGCGGCGAGCGTATCGACATTTCGGCTGGCGATCTTCCGGTCAAGGAGGGGATGCCCATCCTCTATGAGGGGATCGAGATTGGTCGTGTCGACCCCATTCGCCTTACCGACAAAGGCCGCGTAGTCACAGCGCTGATCAACCCGGAGCAGGCTTATCGCATTACCGACAAGAGTCAACTGGTGTGGGAGAGCATCTCCCTCTCCGCGACCGGCGTGCAGCATGCAGATCGCCTGCTCTCAGGCCCGGCCATTCGCCTCGACTATGTGGCGGGTAAACCGGTACAGAAGATGACCCTGACCGATCGCGCGCCCCAGAGCGGCACCAAGGTAACGCTGCAGGCTGACGATCTGGCGGGGCTCAATCAGGATGCACCTGTCTGGTACAAGGGATTGCAGGTGGGCCGTATCAGCCAGCTCACCCTGGATGCACGCGGTAATGTCAGCGTCGAGCTGGTGATGGCGCCAAACTATGGTCACCTGCTCAATCGTGCCCGCTTCTATCGCGCCGCGCCGCTGCAGATTGATGCCGATCTGAGTGGCATCAAAGTAGAAACCAGTCCGGCCAGTGCTTGGCTGGGGGGCGGGATCAAGCTGGTGCAAGCCAGCAGTGGCGAGCGGATTAATCGTCTCTACCCGAGTCAGGAGCTGGCACTGCTCGGCACCCGTGATGCCAAGCCGCAGCGCTGGTTGCTCAAAGCAGATCAGGCCGATGGCATTGGCATTGGCTCGCCAGTGCTTTATCTGGGGCTGGAAGCGGGCAAGGTCAAACAGCTGCGCGCCGCCAAAGAGGGGGTCGAGATCGAACTCGAGATTGATGGAGTCTATGCTCCCCTCCTCGCCCAGCAACCCCAATTCTGGAAAAAACCGGCCATCGACACCAAGGTGCGGGTCGATGGGGTGCAGGTCAAGGTGGGCAACCTCGGTACCCTGCTGCGCGGCGCCATCGAGTTCGATCGGTTGGCCAATGGCCGCAGCAGCCATCAACTGTTCGATTCCAGGGAGCAAGCCAAGGCCAAGGTGCGCCAGCTGTCACTGGTGGCAGAGAGCAATCCGGGGCTCGGGATTGGCAGCCCGATCCGCTATCGTGGGGTCGATATCGGCAAAATTGAAGAGATCGAGCTGGAGCCGTCTCTGGGTCAGGTGATCTTTAAGGCCGAACTAGATGGCCACTATGCCGAGCGTTTCCTGCAGTCCGGTGCCCGCTTTACTCTGGTGCAGGCCAAGCTGGGGCTGGGCGGTGTCGCTCACCTCGACACCCTGATCAAGGGGGCGTTTGTAGAGGCACAACCCGGTAAAGGCGCTGGCAAAAATCGCTTCCCCTTGAGTCAGGTCGGCCCGGTGGGTCTGGCCCTGACCCTCAAGAGCCCCTCCGTCAATGGCCTGAGCGTCGGCAGCCCGCTGCTGTTTCGCAAGATGGTTGTGGGCAGTGTCACCAAGGTGGCGCTGGCTCGGGATGGTAGCGAGGTGGTGATCGACGTTAACGTGGATCAGGAGTATGCCCATTTGGTGCGGGCCAACTCCCGTTTCTGGAATGTCTCCGGGGTCAAGGCGGATATCGGGCTGACCGGCGGCACCATCGAAGTGGAGACGGTGCAGAGCCTGCTGGCTGGCGGCATTGCTTTCAATACGCCGGAGAGAGAAATGGGTCCAACCGTCAAGGCAGGACACAGCTATCCGCTCTACGGCAAGGCCGAGAAAGAGTGGCTGGAGTGGAGTCCGCGTATCCAGCCCTGATCTCTTCACTTTGTATCTCATCAAAGCCCGGCACTGTGCCGGGCTTTTTTATATTCCGGTGCTTGTTGATAGGGTTCAGATTCAGAATATTCTTAGCCTTGTGGTAGGATATCGCCCCTCTTTTTCGGTCAACGAGACGGCACAGTGCACGACAACACCTTCCTTCCCGATTACTTTTTACGCCACATTGCGGCCATCATGCCGGCCCATCTCTCGATGGAAGACTTTGTGGCCAGTTGTCGACGTCCGCTGCGCCGCAGCATTCGGGTCAACACCTTGAAGATAGCCGTCTCGGATTTCGTCGCCCTGATGGAGCCACTGGGTTGGCAGCTCGACCCTGTGCCCTGGTGTGATACCGGCTTCTGGCTGACCCGCAGCGATGAAACTGTCCCCCTTGGCAACACCGCCGAGCACTTGAGCGGGCTCTTCTACATTCAGGAAGCGAGCTCCATGCTGCCGGTGACGGCACTCTTTGCCAGCGACAAGATCAAAGCGGATGGCATGTTGCTGGATGCGGCGGCGGCCCCCGGCTCCAAGACCACCCAGATAGCCGCCCTGATGAACAATCAGGGGATGCTGGTTGCCAACGAGTTTTCCAGCAGCCGGTTGAAAGTGCTCAGCGCCAATATCCAGCGCTGCGGCGTGACCAATGTAGGTATGACCCATTTTGATGCCAAGGTATTTGGCCAGTGGTTGCCGGAGACATTCGATGCCATCCTGCTCGATGCCCCCTGCTCCGGTGAAGGTACGGTGCGCAAGGATGAAGATGCGCTGCGCAACTGGAGCATCGAGAGCATCGACGAGATTGCGGCAGTGCAACAAGGGTTGCTGGAGAGCGCCTTCCATGCCCTGAAACCGGGTGGTGTGCTGGTCTACTCCACCTGCACCTTGAGTGAGCAGGAGAATCAGGCGGTCTGCCAATCCCTGCTGGACAAGTTTGGCGACGCCTTGAGTTTTGACTCGCTGGCTGACCTGTTCCCTCATGCAGAGCAAGCTTGTACATCCGAGGGATACCTGCACGTTTGGCCCCAAATCTTCGACAGTGAAGGCTTTTTCGTCGCCAGATTGCGCAAGCATCACTCGGTGCCCAACACCATGTTCAAGCCGGGCAAGCTGGGTAAATTCCCCTTTGCGCCGCTTCCTGCCAAAGAGGCTGAAACCATGTTGCGCGAGATTGAAGCCAACTTCGGGGTGGCACCGCAGGGTCAGCTGTTTGGCCGCAATGACGAGATCTGGCTCTTTCCCCAGCAGTTTGATCAGGTGCAGGGCAAGCTGCGTTTCGATCGCATCGGCATCAAGTTGGCCGAAACCTTCAAGAAAGGTTATCGCCTCACTCATGAGTGGGCATTGGCCTATGGCGATAAAGCGAGCAAGGGCGTAGTCGAGCTGGATAGCGCCAATGCGCGGGAATTCATGATGGGGCGGGATGTCTGGCCAGAACAGGATGCTGGCACTGGCGAGGTGATCGTCCGCTATCAGGGGCATACCCTGGGCATGGGGAAATGGGTGGGGAGTCGGGTCAAGAATGCCCTCCCCCGCGAGCTGGTGCGTGACAACAATCTGTTCAATGCGTAGTGGGCCTTTCGGTGCATCAGCACTTGAACGAGTCTGAAATACCCACACTCTGGTTGAACTTTTCTTCGGATCTTGAAAAGCCTTGAGCCTTGTCTAAGCTTAAGGCAATCCGAACACCAGTTAGCGCACGGCTCTGCAAGGAGCCAATTCCCCTATGCCAGGTACAAGGAATTCGTACCTGGCTTTTTTTATCTCTTCACCTATCGCTGTTACTTCACTTTTGTGTCTATTCAACAGTCTCTTCGACCTGTATGGCGACTCTGTTTTCAAACGGAGGTTCTCTACCCAGCTCATGTTGGTAGAGCAGATCGATCGCCTGCTCGATGAGTGACGCCTGACTGTCTTCGAGATGAAGACCCAGTGCGGCCAATCGCTCTGCGTGGCGATTGCTGATCCAGCATTGCAGCCGGGTATGGGTCTCCTGCTTGCGTTTTACATGTTGGCGCTGCCGCTCGGCATTGTTTTGGGGTCCCGCCTCTTGCTCTTCACGCACTGTCATTTCTTGGCTCATATGTCCTTGCGATATTACGTTTCCGAGTTTGTTATCTCTCATCTCATGCCATTATCCATTGGAAGATGCCCTTCCCCTTTGGGCTGCTGGCTACGCGACAAATATATCATTAGATCAACAGGATATCATTTAACATAAATAATTCAGTGGCGCAGTTATATCAGAGCAAGCCATCAAGGGCATGATCGGAGAATTTATGGGCGTCATCGAAATACTCCTGCAGGGTTCGCATATCCTTGTGGCGCGTCACCTCAATGATCTTGTTCATAGGTTTGCCGGCAGTCACGGCAGAGGTGATAAATCCACGGCGCAGGCTATGGCCACTGACGTAAAGATCGTCGATGGTTTGACCGGTTCGGCGTTTGATCATCAGATTGATGCCCTGGGGGCCGAGTGGTTCGGCCATCAGTTGACCCCAACGATTCATGCGCCGAAATAGCGGCCCCTCGCTGATCCGACTTTTGTGTAGCCACTTTTGCAGTGCCGACACGGGACAGTAGTGCTTGCCCGGGATCAGGGCGATCTCGGTTTCATGCAGCTGATGTTTGCTCGGTTTGAGGCGAAGGCGGATCCCCTGCCCCATAAAATCGAGATCGCTCACCTCAATTCGGGCCGCTTCCGAACGGCGCAAGGCGCCACTGAACATCAGCAGTATCAGGGTGTGATCACGCAAACCCGCGAGGTCATTGGTGTCGATGCCATCCAGCACCTGGGTCAAAGGTTGCAGCGTCAGGGCACCGGTTTTGCGTTTGCGGTTATCCCCCAACCTGACAATACCGCGCATCATCTCCTTGATTTCGGGATGTTCGGTGGGCATGGGGTGAATCCCTTTCTGCTTGAAGGCATAGCGGATCCCCGCCAAACGTCTCACCAGGGTTGCCGGTTTACGAGGTTCACCGTTACGCAGCTCCCCCTTCCCCTCCTCTTTATCCAGCCATACCCAGTCGGCCAATACGCCGTCAGCCTGATCTGCGAGAAAGTTCATGATGTCGTGATGGGTCGTTTGCAGCGGATCCAGCCCGTGCAATTGGCACCAGAAGACAAAAATACGGGTATCCGCCTGATAGGCATTGAGGGTGGAATCCGCTTTTGCACTGCGCAAAAAGCGGCGTGCCCGACTATTAAGCTGTGCATCGAAAACAGTCTGCAGTGATTGATGAGCTGGATTGGACAAGGATGGATATGCCACGGAACTATATGATTCATATGAAGTTTGAGAGGATCTTACAGGATCCTTCCCATACATCAAGTATCGATAATGAATATTATCGATACTTATAGCCTGATGTTTTTATACCCTTTGGCCTCATTTGATAAACGAAACATCGGAATATCATTCGACTCCAGTTTGTATGTATGAACAGGTTACATTGTCTGGGGCCAGTGAGAGATAACACGGTGCGATGTTGATATTCAGGTGGGCAATCCGCTTGGTATTTGAAATATAAAAAGCCCCGAGCAACGGGGCTCCTGTGTTATTTTTTCGCCAGTTTGAACAGTTCAAAGAAATTCCGGCTGGTCGCTTCTGCCAATTCAGCGAGCGGTATATGGCGCAGGTCGGCAATAAACTGGGCAACGTCTCGCACAAAAGCGGGTTCGTTCTCCCTCCCCCGATGCGGCACGGGTGCAAGATAGGGGGAGTCGGTCTCGACCAGCAATCTGTCGAGGGGAAGAGCCTTGACCACATCTTGCAGTGCAGAGGCATTTTTGAAGGTAGCGATCCCCGAGATGGAGATATAGAACCCCATCGCCATCGCCGCTTGCGCCATCTCGAGAGATTCGGTGAAACAGTGCAGCACACCACCTACCTGCTCCGCTCCCTCTTCGCGCATGATCTGCAAGGTATCTTGCTGGGCATCGCGAGTGTGGATGATCAGCGGCTTGTTCAGCGCGCGGGCAACCCGGATATGTTCGCGGAAAGAGGCTTGCTGCATCTCTTTGTTCTCGGGGGAGTAGAAGTAGTCGAGCCCGGTTTCGCCGATGGCGATCACTCTTTCGTCCGCCGCCTGGGTCAGCAACAAGGCAGCATCCACACCGGGTTCCTGATTGAGCGGATGTACCCCGCAGGAGGCAAACACCTGGGGATAGGGAGCGATCGCCTCGAGCATGGTCGGGAACTGTGCCTGAGTCACACTGACACAGAGAAAATATCCCACGTCCAGTTTCGCGGCCTTGACAAGTACATCAGCCATGCTGGTCTGCTTGCTGCCATAGCTGAGGCGATCGAGATGACAGTGGGAATCAACGAGTAACATATAAAACCTTTCTGCTTGTCGGTACTTATAACCAGCGACTGAGCCAGTTCATCAGATGGATGGTGGGATTGGAGAGCTGGCCCGGCTGGCATGCCGCTTTCAGGGCTACCAGATCTTGTTCTGCCTCCAGCAGTTTTTCGCTGGAGTGCTGCTCCGCCAACCGTTGACTCAAGATGGCCAGATCAGGCATGGCCAGCTGATGGTGACCACAGCCAGCCTGGGTTTTCAGGGCATCGCACAAGAAGAGCTGCAACCAGTGCAACCTGACCTGCATCTCCTGACCAAGCTGGCTGCACAGTGCCGTCGCCTTGACCGGACTTTGACTCAGGGCGACAAACTGTTCCAGCAATTCGCGGCGAGTACCGTCCTGTTGCTGCTCGATATAGTCGAGTACCCGCAGCGGGGCCCCCTGACAGATCCGCACCTGAGCCAGAGTGGCCTGATGACCCTGCTCGGCCAACCAGCGTACTGTCTCCCCTTCCGCAGGCAACTGACAGACATGTTTGTGACAGCGACTGAGAATGGTGGGAAGCAACCGGGACACCTGGGAAGCGATCAGCAACAGCAAGCTGTCGCCGGCCGGCTCTTCCAGGGTTTTCAACAGGGCATTGGCTGCCGATTCGGTCATCCGCTCCGCATCAGGAATGATCACCACCTTGCCACGGCCGAGCTGGGCAGAGCCCTGCAGCCGGGTGCAGATCTCGCGAATGGCCTCGACCCCGATGGTCTTGCTGTCGCGCGTTATGGTGCCGAGATCCGGGTGGTTGCCCTTGTCAAACAGCTGGCAAGAGTGGCAGTGGCCGCACGGCTCTCCGCGATCCGGTTGCTGGCAAAGGTGCAAACGTGCCAGCCGCTCGGCCAGTTGCTCCTTGCCAAGACCGGGATCGCCCAGCAACAACCAGGCATGGCCGAGACGACCGGACTGGGCCGTCTGGCTCAGGGCATGCCAGTCGGGGATCAGCCAGGGATACATAGCGGCTCGTTCGACAGATAGTGATCCAATGCACGCTCGATGGCAGCTTTGACCTGTTCCGGCGTTTGCGCCGCATCGATCACCACAATGGAATCATCCTTGGCGGCCAGTTCGAGATAACGAGTTCGGGTACGCTCGAAGAAGCTCAGCTGCTCCAGTTCGATGCGATCCAGCTCGCCGCGATGGCGAGCACGCTGCAAGCCAAGGGCGGGATCGATATCGAGATAGAGGGTGAGATCCGGCTTGAAGTTGCCAAGCACCGCCTGCTTGATGGCACCGATAAGCTGGGCATCGATACCACGGCCACCACCCTGATAGGCTTGGGAGGAGAGATCGTGGCGATCCCCCACCACCCAGACACCGTCGGCCAGTGCGGGTTTGATGCGGGTCTCCACCAGTTGTACCCGGGAGGCATACATCAGCAGCAATTCCGCCTCGATGGTGAGGCGCTCGTCGTGCACCTCTTTGACGATGGCCCGCATCCGCTCGGCCAGTGGCGTACCACCCGGCTCGCGGGTGCACTCGATCCGGTTGATGCCGTGGCGCTGCAGATAGTCGGTCACATAACGAACGGCCGAGCTCTTCCCTGCCCCTTCCAATCCTTCGATCACAATAAATTTAGACATTAGGGTTTCTTCAATATGTATTCGCGAACCGCCCGATTGTGTTCATCGAGGGTCTTGGAGAAATAGTGGGCACCGCCCCCCTTGGCGACAAAGTAGAGATAGTCGGTCGATTTGGGGTTGAGCGCTGCTTCGATGGAGGCCTTGCCCGGCATGGCGATGGGCGTGGGCGGTAGGCCGTCGATCACATAGGTGTTGTAGGGATTCTTGTCGGTCAGATCGCTGCGGCGAATATTGCCATCGTAGCGATCTTTCACCCCGTAAATGACGGTGGGATCAGTTTGCAACTTCATACCCAGACGCAGTCGATTGACAAACACCGAGGCGATCTGCGCCCGCTCGTCCGGCTGGCCGGTCTCTTTCTCGATGATGGAGGCCATGATCAGCGCCTCATAGGGCGTTTTGTAAGGCAGGTTAGCCTGACGTTTTTCCCAGCTCTGCTGCAGGAAGGTCTCCATATCCTGATGGGCGCGACGCAGGATCGAGAGATCGCTGGCATGGGTGGTATAGGCGTAGGTTTCCGGCAGGAACCACCCCTCCAGCTTGCCATTCTCGATGCCGAGTTCCTGCGCCAGGTCGGCTTCGGATTGCTCGACGGTCAACCGCTCAAGATATGGGGCGCTGGAGAGCTGCTTCTGCCAATCCTCGAAACGGGAACCTTCGACGAAGGTGAGGCTGAAGTGAAACTCCTTGCCCGATGCGAACAGGGAAAGGGTCTCCTTGAGGGGGGCACCTTCCTTGATTTCATAGGTGCCCGATTTGATGGCCACCAGTTCGGGATGGCTGCGCAGCCAGAGCCGCACCGCCCAGGGGCTGGTTTCCCCCTCACCCAGTTCGGCGATGAGGCGCGCCGCATGGGCGCCCTTCTCCACCGTAAAGAGCCGGGTAGGCCCCTTGTTGGTGAGCGTCTCTACCTGTTGCCATTTGTAATGTACATAGGCCCCGGCAGCGGCTACCGTCAGCGCCGCCCCCGCGAGCAGGGTGTAAAGCCGATTAAACTTCAATGACCAAACGCTCCTGTAAACGGCGACTCAATACCGCTGGGGGATAATGAATATCCTCGATGCCATTGACCGGCACGACCCCCATCAGGGTATTGGTGAGCCACACCTCTTCCGCCTGCCATAGTGACTCCAGCGGAGCCTCTACCACACGCAACTCAATACTCATCTGTTTCAACATCGCCATCACCTGGCGACGCATGATGCCATCGACACCACCGCGGGCGAGATCGGGCGTAAACACCGTCTTGCCCCGACGCCAAAACAGATTGGCACTGACCCCTTCAATGAGAAAACCGCGACTGTTAAGCACTATCCCTTCGACTGCATTTCGGCTGACAAGTTCGCTTTTCAGCAATACCTGCTCCAGACGATTCAAGGTTTTAAGCCCGGCCAGCATGGGGGCATCACCGATCCGCTGGCGGCACACCACCATCTCGATCCCCTCCTGTTGCCACTGGCCATAGTGAGTCGGAAATGGCGCCAGAGTGACAATCCGGGTTGTGTGCTGACATCCGCTGCCGTCATAGCCCCGCCCCCCCTCACCGCGGGTCAGGATCACCTTGGCCACGCATTGTGGCTGCTCGGCCACCATCTCTTCAACCTCCTGGGTCAAGAGATCCCAGTCCGGTTCAACCAATCCCAGCCGGTTGTTGGCCAGCTGCAACCGTGCCAGATGGGCAGGCCACTGCAACACGCGACCCTCCCTGACCGCCATGGTGGTAAAATGACCATCACCATAGGCCAGCCCTCGATCATGGGCCGAGATGGTATCAAGCTTCATTCCATTGATAAGCAAAGGGATCCCTCCGATAAAAAAGGCCCGATACCGGCAGTATCGGGCCTGTGTCTTTGCCCTGCGGCAAATTATACGCGTTTGAAGATCAGTGAGCCATTGGTGCCGCCAAAACCAAACGAGTTGGAAAGGGCGTACTCGAAGCTGCCTGACTTGGCCACATGGGGCACCAGATCCAGATCGCACTCATCATCCGGGTTGTCCAGGTTGATGGTAGGCGGAGCCACCTGATCACGCAGGGCCAACACAGTGATGATCGCCTCGATGGCACCGGCGGCGCCCAGCAGGTGACCGGTCATGGACTTGGTGGAGCTGATCATCAAAGATTTGGCGTGCTCACCAAACACCGACTTCATGCCACGCAGTTCGGCCACATCCCCCAGCGGGGTGGAGGTACCGTGCGCGTTGATGTAACCAATCTGCTCGGGGGTAATGCCAGCATCCTTGATGGCATTTTTCATGGCACGAGCGCCACCGTTGCCATCTGCGGGAGGCGCAGTCATGTGGTACGCGTCACCGCTCATGCCAAAACCGACCAGCTCGGCGTAGATCTTGGCGCCACGGGCCTTGGCGTGTTCGTACTCTTCCAGTACCAGTACCCCGGCACCGTCACCCAGCACAAAACCGTCGCGATCTTTATCCCACGGGCGGCTCGCTTTTTGCGGCTCGTCGTTGCGGTTGGAGAGTGCCTTGGCGGCAGCAAAACCACCCATCCCCATCGCGGTGGAAGCTTTCTCGGCACCGCCGGCGACCATCACGTCGGCATCACCGTAAGCGATCATCCGGCCAGCCATGCCGATGGCATGGGTACCAGTGGTACAGGCGGTCGTCACAGCGATGTTCGGCCCTTGCAGACCTTTCATGATTGAGAGATGACCGGACACCATATTGATGATGGTGGACGGAACGAAGAAGGGACTGATCTTGCGCGGGCCGCCGTTGACCAAGCTTTCGTGGTTCTGTTCAATCAGACCCAGACCGCCGATACCGGAGCCAATCGCCACGCCGACACGTTCGGCATTCTCTTCATTGATGGTCAGGCCGGAATCATCCAGCGCCTGCATACCGGCCGCGATGCCGTATTGAATGAAGAGATCCATCTTGCGAGCGTCTTTACGGTTGATACCGTACTGCTCGGGATCGAAATCCTTGACCAGACCTGCGAAGCGGGTTGCAAACTCGCTGGCATCAAAATGTTCGATAAGGGAAATGCCGCTCTGCCCGTTGAGCAGTGCTTGCCAGCTGGATTCGGCAGTGTTACCCACCGGGGAAAGCATCCCCAAGCCGGTCACCACGACTCTGCGTTTTGACACTGAGGTAGTCTCCGAGAGGTGTTTTGAAAGGGAACAAATACAAGAGAAGCGGCCCTTGGGCCGCTTCTCTTAGAACAGGAACTTATTCCTGATTAGCGGTGATGTAGTCGATAGCCGCTTGAACAGTGGTAATCTTCTCGGCTTCTTCATCAGGAATTTCGGTATCGAATTCTTCTTCCAGCGCCATTACCAGTTCAACGGTATCCAAAGAGTCAGCGCCCAGGTCGTCGACGAAGGAGGCAGCGTTCTTAACGTCTTCCTCTTTAACACCCAGTTGTTCGATGATGATTTTCTTTACGCGTTCTTCGATGTTGCTCATGACCTGAATTTTCCTTTAAAAATACGCTATTTGCGTCTGGTTGGGGTAGTTTATTCAATTGACGTGAGTTTGCAAGTAGCTTGCCGCTGGTCAAACCACGAAATGTGCCAAACTTCGGCGTACTATCGCAAATTTGAACAGATCTTACGACAAATTGATTACACCATGTACATCCCGCCATTAACATGCAGGGTTTCGCCGGTGATATAGGCTGCTTCATCAGAAGCCAAGAATACCACAGCTGCGGCAATTTCTTTTGGATCACCCAAACGGGCGGCAGGCACCTGACTCATGATGCCGGCACGTTGATCGTCATTCAGGGCACGGGTCATGTCGGTTTCGATGAAACCGGGAGCAACCGCGTTCACTGTGATACCACGGGATGCCACTTCCCGCGCCAACGATTTGGTAAAACCAACCAGACCGGCCTTGGCGGCAGCATAGTTGACCTGACCGGCATTGCCCATGGTTCCCACCACGGAGCCAATGCTGATGATGCGACCGTGACGTTTCTTCATCATGGCACGCAACACCGGTTTGCTCAGACGGTAGAGAGAGGTCAGATTGGTATCGATGATCTCGTTCCACTCGTCATCTCTCATCCGCATCAACAGGTTGTCACGGGTGATACCCGCGTTGTTGATCAGGATGTCGATGTCGCCAAAGCGCGCCTTGATGGCGGCGAAGACGGCTTCGATGGATTCCTGGCTGGTCACGTTCAGTGCCATGCCGCAACCATTCTCGCCCAGATAGGCGCTGATCGCCTCGGCACCGCTCTCGCTGGTCGCCGTACCGACCACTTTCGCGCCACGGGCCACGAATGTTTCGGCAATCGCACGGCCGATGCCACGACTGGCACCGGTCACCAACACAACCTTATCGGTAAAACTCATCACTTGCTCCTGTTTACTTGATCTGGGCCAGCGCCTGCTCGAAAGAGGCGGCATCGTTGGCGTGAATACCTTCCACGCGCTTGTCGATGCGCTTGGCGAGCCCGGTCAATACTTTGCCCGGTCCCATCTCGATCTCGAGGGTAACCCCCTCATTGGCCATCCGCTCGACAGTCTCGGTCCAACGAACCGGGCTGAACAGCTGACGTACCAGTGCTTGCTTGATGGCGGCCGGATCCTGTTCACAGGATACGTCGACATTATTGATGACCGCGATGGTTGGAACCTTGATCTCGATCCCGTCCAGCGCAGCTGCCAGTTTTTCTGCGGCAGGTTTCATCAGCGCGCAGTGAGACGGCACGGAGACCGGCAGCGGCAACGCACGCTTGGCGCCCGACTCTTTCATCAGCACGTTGGCTCGCTCAACGGCCTCTTTGTGACCGGCGATAACCACCTGGCCCGGGGAGTTGAAGTTGACCGGAGAGACCACCTGCCCTTCTGCCGCTTTTTCGCAGTTGGCGGCGATGGATTCGTTATCCAGACCGATGATGGCCGCCATGGCGCCGGTGCCTTCGGGTACCGCTTCCTGCATGGCCAGACCACGCAGCTCGACCAGTTTGACCGCATCGGCAAAATCGAGTGCACCGCTGCAAACCAGCGCGGAATACTCACCCAGGCTGTGACCCGCCATGACGGCAGGGGTTGCCCCACCCAGCTGTTGCCACAGGCGCCACAGGGCGACAGAGGCAGTCAGCAGTGCAGGCTGGGTGCGCCAGGTTTTGTTCAGATCTTCAACCGGACCATCCATCACCAGGGCAAACAGGTCATAACCCAGCACCTGACTCGCCTCGGCGAAGGTCTCCTTGATCACGGCATGTTGTTCGGCCAGCTCGGCCAGCATGCCAACGGACTGGGAACCTTGTCCCGGGAAGGCAATGGCAAATTGGGTCATCATTGATTCCTTTTAGATAAGACAAAAATGAAATCGGTGACGGGATGATGGGCGCACCATCCCGCCGAAGATCAGAGGCGAACCAGCGCCGAGCCCCATGCAAAACCGCCGCCGAAGGCCTCCAGCAGTACCAGCTGACCCGGTTTGATCCGGCCATCCCGCACCCCTTCATCGAAGGCAACAGGGACGGACGCAGCAGAAGTGTTGCCGTGCTTGTCGAGGGTCAGTACCACTTTATCGAGGCTCATACCGAGCTTCTTGGCTGTGGCGCTGATGATGCGGAAGTTGGCCTGATGCGGCACCAGCCAGTCCAGCTCGCTCGGTTCAATATCGGCAGCGGCCAGCGTTTCGGTTACGATCTCGCTCAAACGGGTGACCGCGACCTTGAAGACATCGTTGCCCTTCATATACATGTAGGCTTCGAGCTCGGCACCCGGCATGCCGCGACGGGGATGAGGCAGCTTGAGCAGCTCGCCATAACGGCCATCGGCATGGAGATGGGTAGAGAGGATACCCGGCGTCTCGCTGGCACCGACAATCACTGCCCCTGCCCCATCACCAAACAGGATGATGGTGCCGCGATCTTGTGGATCGCACATGCGGGAGAGTACATCGGCCCCGACGACCAGCACATGGCGGGCGGCGCCGGATTTGACGAACTGATCGGCAATGGAGAGTGCGTAGGTGAAGCCTGCGCAAGCAGCAGCCACGTCAAAGGCAGGAATGCCCGGTACGCCGAGCAGCCCCTGCAGCTCGCAGGCGGCAGCCGGGAAGGCATTTTCAGCACTGGTGGTGGCCAGCACTATCATATCGAGATCGGCAGCGGTCAAACCGGCTGCATCCAGGGCGCGCAGAGCGGCCTGGTAAGAGAGGGTGGCAACGGTCTCGTCAGCACCGGCAATACGGCGCTCACGGATACCGGTGCGTTCCACGATCCACTCATCACTGGTCTCAACCATCTGCTCAAGATCGGCGTTGGTACGCACTGAACTCGGCAGGTAGCTGCCAGTACCCAGAATTTTGCTATGCATAGAGTTCTTATAGATCCCTGTCAGAGAAGACAGCTTCAAGGCGATCTGCTATTTGCAGTGGAAGTTGATGTTTGGCCTCTTGTGCGGCCAGCAGGATCGCATTACACAGAGCGCGCCGTTCGGCCCGCCCATGACTTTTTACCACAATGCCGCGCAATCCTAACAGACTTGCCCCGTTATACTGGTCGGGGTTCAGGTAAGAAAAACGCCGTTTGAACATAAATCCGGCGATCCGGCCAAGAAAAGTGCGTTTCTTGCGGGGATATCCGGCCAGCTGGGCCATCATCCGCACCACCCCTTCTGCCGTCTTGAGGGCGACATTGCCGACAAAACCGTCGCAGACGATCACGTCGCTGTCGCCACTGAAGATGCGATCCCCTTCGACGAACCCGACATAATTGAGCGCGTGGCACTGACGCAACAATTCGGCGCTGTGGCGCACCAGATCGTTGCCCTTGATCTCCTCCTCGCCGATGTTGAGCAAGGCAACACGGGGGGATGCAATGCCTTCTACCTTTTCGGCCACGACAGAGCCCATCACGGCAAACTGCAGCAAGGTATCGGCATCGCAACTGACGTTGGCGCCTAGATCCAGCATCACGGTACGTTTGCCGCTCAATGTCGGCAGCGCCTTGATAAGGGCAGGTCTGTCTACCCCGGGCAGGGATTTGAGCACGCACTTGGCCATCGCCATCAACGCACCGGTATTGCCAGCACTGACGCAAGCATCGGCCTCACCGGCTTTCACCAGATTGAGTACCACCCGCATGGAGGAGTCTTTCAGAGTACGCAGCGCCACGATCGGTTTATCGCCCATGCCAACCACCTGGGATGCATGTACGAAACGAACGCGGGGATGATTCAGCAAGCCATGTTGCTGCAGCAGAGAAGAGGTCTGGTGCTGGTCGCCGACCAGGATCAGTTTTAGCTGGGGTAAAAGAGACAGTGCCTGCACGGCGGCAGGCACTGTTTCCGAGGGGCCAATATCTCCCCCCATAATGTCTAGCGCGACAGTTTGCGTAGACAAAGGCAATCCTTAAGCGATTACCTTTTTACCGCGGTAGAAACCATCGGCAGTCACGTGGTGACGACGATGAATTTCGCCACTGGTCTGATCAACAGTCAGGGCAGCGGTGGTCAGCGCATCGTGGGAACGACGCATGCCACGCTTGGCGCGGGTTTTACGGTTCTGTTGTACGGCCATTGTAGGCTAACTCCTAAATTCACTTACGTTTAAGCTCTTCAAGAACTGCAAAGGGATTCGGCCGCTCATCAGCAGGTTCGATTTCACCCCAGGTCATCTCCATGTTTCCTCTCGGGCATGCATCCAGAGAATGCATTGCGACTTGAGGCAACGAGAGGATGAGTTCATCCTCCAGGATTTGATGAAGATCTATCTCGCCGTTTTCGTCCAACTCAATGGGCTCATAAGCTTCCGGCAGTTCTTCCTCGTTTGTTCTTTCGAACAGCGGAGTGTAGATAAATTCAGCTTCACAGAGGTGTTCGAATGTCTCTCCGCAACGTTGGCAAACCAGGTCAACCTTGGCATGGGCAGTGCCTTTCATAACGGTCAACTTCTGGACATCTTTGCCAAAGTGCAGTGATACATCGATATCACTCTGCAAGCCAGCGGTTGATTCCTCCAGCCTGGGCATCTGCGACTTTTCCACTATCCCGATGTAATCGAGCAGCTTCAAGGCACTACGGACTGGATCAACCTTAACGGGCAACTTCACCTTTTGCATAGGGCGCGAATAATATAGGTCCAACAACTGATAGTCAAAGGAAAAAGTCCTTACCGCCGATGATTTTAACGTCACAAGTCCCTAGAATGCCGGTACTCGCTTTCATCGGTACCTGATTATGCCACAGAATCTGATCCTCGCCTCAACTTCTCGCTATCGCAAAGCCCTGCTGGAGAAGCTCGGTCTCCCCTTTGAATGTGCCGCCCCCGATGTGGATGAGCGACCACTGGCTGGCGAATCCGCCGAGGCGCTGGTGGCCAGACTGGCTCGTGCCAAGGCTGATGCTGTCGCCCAACATCGTGATCACGGCTTGATCATCGGCTCTGATCAGGTGTGTGTCTGCAATGGCCGCATCCTCGGCAAACCGGGCACCATCGACAATGCCATCGCCCAGCTGATGACGGCTCAAGGTCGCAGCGTCACCTTCTACACCGGCCTGTGCGTGGTAAATGCCGCAACCGGTGAGGCTCATCAACTGGTGGAGCCTTTCACCGTCCATTTTCGCAACCTCGATGAAGCCGCCATTCGCCGCTATGTAGAGGCAGAATCGCCCCTAGATTGTGCGGGCAGCTTCAAATGTGAAGGAATGGGGATCGTGCTGTTCAAGGGGCTGGAGGGGCGCGATCCTAACGCCTTGATCGGTCTGCCGCTGATCGGCCTGATCGAGCTGCTGGAGCGCCACGGTATTGCCCTGCCCTGATCGCGGACGAATAGATAAGCTAGATCGAGCATATAAAAAGCCCGGTCAATAGACCGGGCTTCTGTTATCAATCAGATCGATGTCTCTTAAAGAGAGGCGTCTATAACAGCCCGCGAAGAGCCGCCATAGAATCCACCACCGCCACTGGCCCGTGACGACTGAGGGCATCCCGACTATCCACCCCCCAGGTGACACCAATACGCGGCATGGCGATCGCCTCGGCCATCGCCATATCGTGAACAGAGTCGCCGATCATTACCGCCTGCCGGGGTGACAGCCCCAGCTCGTCCAGGATCTGCTCAAGCATCAGCGGATCAGGCTTGGAGCGAGCCTCATCGGCCCCGCGACTGGTTACAAACAACGGGCGCAGTCCGGTCTCATCCAATACCCGATCCAGCCCACGGCGTGATTTGCCGGTCGCGACGGCCAGTTGCAGCCCTCGTGACCGCCAATCATGCAGCAACTCCCCTGCCCCGGAAAACAACGGGCTGGGGGTGGCATCGTGCAGATAGTGATGACGATAGCGATCGATGAGTGCGGCAATCTGGCGCTCATCAAAGACACTGCCACTGCCACTACTTAAAGGGAACAGACGGGACATGGCGACATCAAGGCTCAATCCGATGATCTGCCGGATCTGGGCTGGTGCAGGTACCGCCAGCTCACAATCTCTGGCGGCCCCTTGCACACAGGCAACAATCCGGCCTACCGAATCCATCAGGGTGCCGTCCCAATCGAAAATGGCGAGCCGGATATCCTGCATCAGCGTGGCAAGCCGTTGAGGAAGTTGTCGAGTTCAGGTGCAAGCGGCGCTTCTACCTGCATTTCGCGACCATCGGCCGGATGGGTGAAGCTGAGCTTCCAGGCATGCAAAAAGAGCCGTTTCAGACCTTGGCTGCGCATTTTCTCGTCAAACGCCGCTTCACCGTACTTATCGTCACAGGCGATCGGATGACCGGCATGCAGGGTGTGCACGCGTATCTGGTGAGTTCGACCGGTGATCGGGCTGCACTCGACCAGGGTCGCTTCGGCAAATTGACGCACGATACGGAACCGGGTTTCGGAGGGCTTGCCATCGGCACTGACCCGTACTACCCGTTCACCGGATTGCAGATCGTTTTTGCGCAGCGGCGCATTAACCACCTTGACGTGAGCCTGCCACTTGCCACGCACCAACGCCAGATACTGCTTGCGCATGGTCTTGACGCGCAACTGCTCATGCAGGCTGCGCAGGGCGCTGCGTTTCTTGGCAACCAGCAATACACCAGAGGTGTCGCGATCCAGTCGATGAACCAATTCGAGGAAACGGGCTTCCGGACGCAGGGCTCGCAGCCCTTCAATCACGCCAAAGCTCAGGCCGCTGCCACCGTGTACTGCCATGCCGGAGGGCTTGTTCAGCACGATCATGGCATCGTCTTCGAACAGGATCTGGCTCTCCAGACGCTGGATAACCCCGAGGTTGGCTGAAGGCAGCTCATTCTTCTCGGCAACGCGCACGGGGGGCACCCGCACCTCGTCACCTGCGCAGAGTTTGTACTCCGGTTTGATGCGCTTTTTGTTTACCCGCACTTCGCCTTTACGAAGGATGCGATAGATCAGGCTCTTGGGGACGCCCTTTAGCTGAGTCTTGAGAAAATTGTCGATGCGCTGCCCGTCATGCTCAGCTTCGATGGTGAGCAGCTGCACTTGTTGTTGTATCTGTGTCATGGCGCGGATTTTAACACTGCCAGCGCCCCTTGGCTGCATGGTTTGTTGAAAAATGGCGCCTTGCTATAAAAGAGGTTTAAATGGGATAATAAACAAGGTTTTGTCATTGTGTTCAAGCCTTGTACTAAGTGGCCAAAAAGTATGCCACCCAATCCCGAAACACCGTGTATACAAGAACATGACGGTTCCCGGGTGCGAGGTACAACGCATGGAGAACACAAACATCACCGTTTATTTGTCTCCATTTCGGCATCCTTATTCATTCCTTCTCGAGAAGTGATGACCAGAACGCCCTTAGTTTGCGCCTCATGCATACCCCAGCCGGGAGGTTGCCCCAGTATGCTGAAGACCCGAGGCCGGCGCTGGCAGGACCCAGATGGAGGAAATCAAAATGACACAATAATGAGAACTCAATGAAAAGAATGCTTATCAACGCAACTCAAGAAGAGGAGTTGCGCGTAGCGCTGGTTGACGGACAACAGCTCTACGATTTGGATATTGAAAGTCCGGGACACGAGCAGAAGAAAGCGAACATTTACAAGGGTAAGATCACCCGCGTAGAACCCAGCCTTGAAGCTGCTTTTGTCGACTACGGCGCCGAGCGCCACGGTTTCCTGCCGTTGAAGGAGATCGCCCGCAATTACTTCCCCTCCGGTTACTCCTATCAGGGTCGTCCCAACATCAAAGAAGTGGTCCGCGAAGGTCAGGAAGTTATCGTCCAGATCGACAAGGAAGAGCGTGGCACCAAGGGTGCAGCCCTCACCACCTTTATCAGCTTGGCAGGTAGCTACCTGGTACTGATGCCCAACAACCCCCGTGCCGGTGGTATCTCCCGCCGCATTGAGGGTGATGAGCGGACTGAACTGAAAGAAGCCCTGAGTGGATTGACCGTGCCGGAAGGCATGGGCCTGATCGTGCGCACCGCTGGTGTTGGCAAGTCGCCGGAAGAGCTGGAATGGGATTTGAACGTTCTGCTCAACCACTGGGACTCCATCCACAAGGCCTCTCAGGAACGCGCTGCGCCGGTGCTGATCCACCAGGAAAGCAACGTCATCGTGCGTGCCATCCGTGACTATCTGCGTCGCGATGTGGGCGAGATCCTGATCGACAATCCGGTGATTTTTGAACGCGCTAAGGCCCATATCGAGCTGGTCCGTCCCGATTTCCTCAACCGTGTGAAGCTGTACAAGGGTGAAGTCGCCCTGTTCAACCACTTCCAGATTGAGAGCCAGATTGAATCAGCCTTCCAGCGTGAAGTGCGCCTCCCCTCCGGTGGCAGCATCGTTATCGATCCGACCGAAGCGCTGACCTCCATCGATATCAACTCCTCCCGCGCCACCAAGGGCGGCGATATCGAAGAGACTGCGCTGCAAACCAACCTGGAAGCGGCCGACGAAATTGCCCGTCAATTGCGTCTGCGCGATCTGGGTGGCCTGATCGTAATCGACTTCATCGACATGACCCCGGTTCGCCATCAGCGCGAAGTGGAAAACCGTCTGCGTGAAGCGGTTCATCAGGATCGTGCCCGCATCCAGCTGGGCCGGATCTCCCGTTTCGGTCTGCTGGAGATGTCTCGCCAGCGTCTGCGCCCCTCCCTCAACGAGTCCAGCAGCCATATCTGCCCCCGTTGCCAGGGTCAAGGCGTGATCCGTGACAACGAATCCCTCGCCCTGTCCATCCTGCGTCTCATCGAAGAAGAGGCCATGAAGGACAATACCGAGCAGGTTCACGGCCAGGTGCCGGTGGATGTTGCCGCCTATCTGCTTAACGAGAAGCGTGCCGCCATCGCCAGTCTGGAACAGCGCAATGATGTGCGTGTTTACATCATTCCGAACCAGCATCTGGAAACCCCGCACTACGAAGTAACCCGTATTCGTCAGAACGAGATCCCGGAAGCGGCCAGCTACGAGCTGAAAACCGAGATTGCCAAGCCGGTCTACCAACCGAAGCAAGCTCAGGTGATCGAGCGTGAGCAACCGCTGCTGCAAGGCTTTGCCCAACCGGCACAACCGGCCCCTGTTGCACCGCAACAGCCGGCGGCTCCCGTTGCTTCGGCCCCTGCCGAAGCCGGCTTCTTCAGCAAACTGATCAAAGGCATTACCGGCCTGTTCAGCAGCGATGCTGCCCCTGCCGACGTGAAAGCGCCAGCCGAGAAACCTGCTGCTCGTGAAGCACGTAAGGATGAAGGTCAACGTCACCAGCGCGAAGAAGGTCGTGGCCGTGGTCAGCGTCCTCGTCGTGACGACAATCGTGGCAACCGCAACAATGCGGAAGCTGGCGAGAAGCGTGAAGGTGGCAACCGCGAAGCCGGTGAAAACCGCAATCGCCGTCCCCGCAAAGAGCGCGAGCCTCGTCAGGAGCGTGAAGCTCGTGGCGAAGTGCGCAGCGAACCGCGTCAGGAACGTGCGCCACGTCCGGCCCGTGAACCTCGTGCTCCCCGTGAGCCGCGCGCCGAAGTCGTTGTTGACGCAGTAGATACCGTCGATGCAGCTGCTGCCCAGCCACGTCAGGAGAAAGAGCAGAAAGTAGCCGAGCGCCGCGAACGTCGTCAACTGCGCAAGCAGATCCGCGTCGATGTCGCCGCTGCTGACACCCCTGCCCTGCCGGTTGACGAAGTACCAGCGCAAGCTGAAGTGATCGATGCCACCGTGGGTAACGAGCAGGAAGAGCAGAGTGAAGGCCAGCGCCGTTCACGCCGCACTCCGCGCAGCCAGCGTATCGAAGGTCAGCGCCGCAAGCGCATCAACGAAGATGCCCGCAGCCAGCGTGACGAAGAACAGCAAGATACCACTACTCTGACCACCGCAGCCCAGGCAGATATTGCCAAAGCGCAGGTTGAAGAGCCGGTAGTGCCTGTTGTTACCATCCCAAGCGCTGAAGCCGTCGCTGCTGCCCTGCAAGCCTCTGCGGCACTGACCGAGCATGTGGTTGTCGAAGCTGTTGCTGAAGAAGCTGCCGAGCAGGCTGCTGCCCAGGTCGAAGCAACTCAAGCCGATGTGATCGCTAGCCCGGTTGTTGCAGCTGTTGCAGAAGTCGTGGTTGCAGCAGAGCCGGAAGTTGTCGTTGTCGCCGCTCCGGCTGTCGACATGGCTGCCACTGAAGTCGTTGAAACTGCTTCAGTTGTTGAAGAAGCCCCGGCTGTCAGCACTCCTGTCGTGGAAGCTGCACCGGCTGCAGTCGAAATGCCAGTTGCTGTTGTCGAAGCCCCGGCTCCTGTCGCTGCGGTTGCGGTGGAAGAGACTCCGGTCGTGACCAAACAGGTAGCTCACGGTGCTGGCCTGCTGGCTCGTGCCCGCAAAGCATCCGCGCCGATGGCAACCCCTGCCGAAGCCCCTGCCCTGCCTGCTCGTGAGCCGGTTAACTACCCGCCGCTGGTACGCAACGAAGTGAGCACATCAGGTCGTCATGGTGGCAGCACTGCCGCCGTCAACATGGCCACCTGCCCGGCCGGCCGCCCCTGATATCCACCGGTAACGACTAAATCGAGAGCCACACCATTGTGTGGCTCTTTTTTTATCTTCATGACATAGATTGCTCGAGCTTCATCGATAAGGAGTTTGGATGAGGAACCTAATGCAAATATCCTCTTGAACACCCGACTCCAGTCAGTAATACCTCGGATATGGACAAACAAATCCGCTACCGACACGCCGCATGGCATTGACCAAGCCACAGACTGGCTCATGACTCTCTCCTCTGTTTGAACCGGGAGCTTGGCGACAGCAAACTTTGTCTGTGTCGTAAAGGTTTGCTAAACCGGCTCAAGATTTTCATTCTATCTTCCGACTCGTTAAAAATGATATTCGATTTCTAGTCTGTTGGCATATAACAGCAAAGCATCGCTCAGTGCATACACAATACAAACAGGGATTAATCGGCATTACTGCGCGACGAGGAAACCCTAGACTGGGCTGCACCAGTAGCGGTACTCGGCCAATATCCGAAACAGCCTGTCCCGCCCGACCTTGAACTAGGCATCATCCTGACCCTGAAGCAGATAATGCAGCTTGCTAGTGCCGACCTGCAGTTGTCGCAGCCGAACCTGACGCACAAATCGCACCACCTGCAGCCCCTGAGCTTAGATGTCCGTCCGCAACCCGATTGCGCTTGTAGAAAGCCTGCCGGCTTATTCCCAGAAACAGGCAAGCCCTGACAATGGTCAGTCTCTCGACCTGCCGCTGCGAGAGGACTTGTCGGGTCGCTTTTTTACGATGGAAACGCCTAGTCGTTCTTCAGCACATCGACGACTTGGGCCTTCAGGCTTATCAGCGCCAGCTGCTCGAGCTCTTTGATACATTGTTGGTGCGTCTGTTTGTCGGGGTCAGGCATGGTGATGCTATTGCCGGCGGGTACAGATACCTCAGCTCCAATCTTGCCAACCATGTTTACGCAAACCACACCAGAATGGTCGAATTGCCCTGAATGCCATATCGGGCTTGTGCTTGCAGGCAGCTGAGCTCGCCTTTTTCAATCTGTTCGACCAACGCCAGTTTAAACGTCAGCGAGTCATCGCGCGGTGTCCGTTTCACACCTTATCCCATAGGACTGTTCATTTATTGGGGGGAAAGGTGTAAACCGTATTCAGGAGAGGACAGGAAACACAAAAAAGGGCCCGCAGGCCCTTTATCGAATATGGTATTGGCATTTAGCCAAACAGATGGTGGCTGACGATGAACAGGCCACCGGAGAGCAACATGGTCAGCGGCAGGGTCAGCACCCAGGCCATCAGGATGGTCTTGATAGTCTGGCTCTGCAGGCCGGATTTATTGGCAATCATGGTCCCCGCCACCGCAGAAGAGAGGATGTGGGTGGTGGACACCGGCATACCGGTCAGACTGGCGACCCCGATGGAGGTTGCAGCAGTGATCTGGGCCGCAATGCCCTGGCTGTAGGTCATGCCGGTGGTGCCGATCTTCTCGCCCACGGTATGAACGATACGACGCCAGCCCACCATGGTGCCGCAACCCAGCGCCAGCGCGATGGAGACGATCACCCAAGTCGGTGCGTATTCAGCAGTCGCGGTCAGATCCTTGCGCCATTTGGCCAGATCGGTCAGCTCCTTGGCTGGCAGCGGCAGCTTGGCAGCCTTGCGGGCGGTGTCATCGATACAGAGCAGCAGACGACGCACTTCGCGGCGGTCGGTCAGGCTCATCTGATCATAAGTACGCACGGCACCCAGACGGGCATCCAGGGTGGCCATCGCCTGCAGCACGCCATCTGCGGAGCAGTGAGTCATCAGCTCTTCCTGAGCCGTTGCCGGTGCAGAGAAGTTGATGACACCAGAGAGGGCGGACTGGTTGCGCTGGTAGATCTCCATGATGCGCTGGTTGGCATCCTGGGTCCGGTCCAGATCATAGGCGCGGCTGTTCATGTCCAGTGCGAAATAGGCAGGCGCCATACAGATCAGCACCAGCATCACCAGACCGATGCCCTTCTGGCCATCGTTGGAGCCGTGTACGAAGCTGACGCCCATGGCCGAGGCCACCAGGGTCAGACGCGCCCAGAATGGCGGGTGCTTCTTGCCATCCACCAGCTGACGCTCTTCCGGTGTTTTGTGGATCTTGTTGCTGGTCCAGATGCGTTTCATTGCCAGCAGCAGCAGTGCCGCGATGATGAAACCTATGGTGGGAGAGATGATGAGGGAAAGCATGATGTCGATCGCTTTGCCCACGTTGATCCCTTCTGTCACCGGTTTATGGGTGATCCAGGCATAGGCGCCGCCTACCCCCAGAATGGAACCGATCAAGGTATGTGAACTGGAGGCCGGGATCCCGAAGAACCAGGTGCCCAGGTTCCACACGATGGCGGAAAACAGCAAGGAGAAGACCATGATCAACCCTTGGGTGGAATCCATCCCAAGCAGCAGGTCGATGGGCAGCAGATGGACAATGGCATAGGCCACACCCAGACCGCCGAACATGACACCAAAAAAGTTGAAGATCCCCGATGCAACGACCGCCAGGTGAGCTGGCATCGCCTTGGTATAGATAACCGTTGCTACCGCGTTGGCGGTATCGTGAAAGCCGTTGATAAATTCATAGGCAAGCACAAAAAAAACGGCCAATACCAAACCGATTGACCACCACAAACCCAAACCACTAAACATTTCAAACATAAAAAAAAGCCTGTTTATGAGTTGCGGCGGATTATGCCAGATGGCGGCCAACACCATAGCCACCATTGAAATATTTCAGCCATAAAAAAAAAGAGCTTTTTGGAAAAAAATATCCTAGAGCCAGTCCTCATGCGGCTTGCCATCGATTAATTAAAGCCACCAATGATTGCGGGAAAGGGCAAAAATAGCTGACAATCAAGCCAATAATTTCATTTTTATGACATTTTTATGACAGAAAAACGGGCAGAAGTGGTGATAAAACGTCCCTGCCCCACCAATCTCATCCGACCAGCACCATCAACCCCATATCCGTTTGATTCCAGATGCAAAAAGGGAGCACCTTGTGCTCCCTTGAATCGTTGCCGTGTTGCCAGTTATCAGTCCTGATTGATACGACTGGCAACGGCGCCCTGCTGGCTCTTGTACTTGGCATTTTCCCGCTTGTTGTAGGGACGGGCTGCGACGCCGGAAAGCATCTCGAAGTTCAAGGCGCCGATCTTCATCTTCGGGCGCAGCGCCAGCGGCAGCTTGCCGCCGTTGTAGAACTCCAGCACGATGCGACCGGACCAACCCGGATCGATGCGGTGCGCGGTCACGTGCACCATCAGACCCAGGCGCGCCAATGAAGAACGGCCATCCAGCCAGCCGACGATATCGGCAGGCAGGGTGACGGATTCGTAGGTCACCGCCAGCGCCAGCTGACCCGGGTGAAGGTAGAAGGCTTCGCCATCGGGGATGTGGATCTCGTCACTCATCACCCGATCGATGGCATCAGCCATCTCGCTGCTCGGGCCGCTCAGGTCGATATAGGGCGCGGTATGATCGCGAAACACCCGAAACTCGTTACCCAGCAGCACATCGACACTGACACCACTGATCCGCTCTACCCCGGGCCGTGGCTCAATGACGATCTTGCCTTCATCCAGATGGCGTTCAATATCGGTATCACACAGACGCATTGGGCGACTCTCCTGACAAATTGTGCTTTTAAAAAAGCCGGGCATCACCCGGCTTGTTTCATCTTAACCAATCAACATGTGGCGAATACGCGCCTTGAGCATGTCGATGGCGATGCGGTTCTTGCCACCACGGGGCACGATCACATCGGCATACTGTTTGGACGGCTCGATAAACTGCAGGAACATCGGACGCACCGTCTTCTGGTACTGCTTGAGCACGGAGTCCATAGTACGGCCACGCTCTTGCACATCACGCACCAGACGGCGCAGCAGGCAGATGTCGAGCGGAGTATCCATGAAGATGGAGGCGTCCATCAGATCCCGCAGACGGCTGTCGGTCAGCAGCAGGATCCCTTCCAGAATGATCACTCGGCGCGGGGCAAACGGGGTCACTTCGCTCATCCGGGTGTGTTCGGTGTAGGAGTACTGGGGAATGGCAACCGCGTCACCTTTGACCAGCTGGCTAAGGTGCTGTACCAGCAGGTCGTGATCCAGCGCGTTGGGGTGGTCATAGTTGGTCTTGACCCGCTCTTCCATGGTCAGGTGGGTCTGATCACGATAGTAGCAATCTTCGGTGATCACACCAATCTGACCTGCGCCCAGTTCGGCCACCAGCTCTTCATAAATGGTCTGGGCTATAAGACTTTTGCCAGACGCAGATGCGCCCGCAATACCGATGATCACACACGAATGTTGAGTATCAGACATGACAAATACCTAAAAGAGAAGAGCAGTGGGGATGGTTTAAACCGATCCATTATATAAAAAAGGGTGGGTCATGCCCACCCTCAATTCCCTTTCAAGTGACCGACCGCCGATTATTCATCCAGCGCCATGGCATAGAGGGGGGTCGCAATCGGTTTTGCGCTGAAAAAGAGTTCAGCCCCTACCCTGCGCGCCAGCTTCAAATAAGCCTGAGCCAGGCTTCCTTCCGGTGCACCGAACACCGTCGGACAGCCATCATCCATGTGTTGGCGGATGTCGATGTGCAGCGGCAGCTGGCCAAGCAGCGCCACTTGATACTGCTCTGCCATCTTCTGGCCGCCACCGGTACCGAACAGCGGCTCATGGTGACCGCAGGCGCTGCAGACGTGATAACTCATGTTCTCGATGATGCCAAGCACCGGCACATTGACCTTGTTGAACATGGCGATCCCCTTGCGGGCATCGGCCAGCGCCACATCCTGCGGCGTGGTGACGATCACTGCCGCCGACGTCGGCACCTGCTGGGCCATGGTGAGCTGGATGTCGCCAGTACCCGGCGGCATGTCTACTACCAGATAATCCACCTCGCCCCAGCGGGTCTCGTGGAGGATCTGCGCCAGCGCCTTGCTCGCCATCGGGCCGCGCCAGATGGTGGCATCCTGCTCCGAGACCAGATAGCCGATGCTGTTGCTCTTGAGACCGCAGGCCATCACCGGCTCCATCAGCTTGCCGTCATGACTGACTGGGCGCTCCTTGAGGGTGCCCATCATGGTGGGAATGGAAGGGCCATAGATATCGGCATCGAGAATAGCGACCCGCGCCCCCTCTTTTTGCAGCGCCAGCGCCAGATTGACTGCGGTGGTGGACTTGCCTACCCCGCCCTTGCCGGAAGCAACCACGATGATGTTGCGAATGCCCTGCACGGCATTGAGGCCCTGCGCCCGCGGCATGCTGGCGACGTCAATCTCCAGTGCCCAGTCGATACGGGCAGCGCCGGTGGCACTACGCAGCCTGGCATCGTAGTTCTCTTTGAGCTGATCGAGCAGCGAGAGACCGGCAAACGGCAAGACCAGCCGGATAGTAAGCCCCTGACCCTGATTGATGATCTCGCGAACGAATCCGGCATCCACCAGATCCTTGTGCCAGCCTGCTGGCTTAAATTCGGCGAGGATCTGTTTTACTGAATCAATCACCATTAACTCCTCATTATCTTGTCATTATCTTGAGGTGAACGGTTACCGCACACAAATCAGTGGTTTGCCTGCCATCGTAACAGCAGGTGCTGCCAAGGTTGGCATAGCCACAACCCTAGGCAGGCTACCCCCAATTCGGGTAACATGCACGGCACTCTATCATCCCAACAAGCACATCAAGAACGTAATATGGCAACTGATCCTCGTAAAATGCTGGTAACCTGCGCCCTCCCCTATGCCAATGGCTCCATCCATCTTGGCCACATGCTGGAACATATCCAGGCCGATATCTGGGTTCGTTATCAGCGAATGCGCGGTCATCAGGTGCACTTCATCTGTGCCGATGATGCCCACGGCACCCCGATCATGCTCAAGGCACAGCAGATGGGGATCACCCCGGAAGAGATGATTGCCGCTGTCTCCAAGGAGCACCAGGCCGATTTCGCCGGGTTCAACATCAGCTTTGACAACTATCACTCCACCCACAGCGACGAAAACCGTGAGCTGGCGGAGTTGATCTACGGCCGCCTGAAAAATGGTGGCTTTATCAAGAGCCGCACCATCTCCCAGCTGTTCGATCCGGAAAAATCCATGTTCCTGCCGGACCGTTTCGTCAAGGGGACCTGCCCCAAGTGCAAGTCTCCGGAGCAGTATGGCGACAACTGTGACAGCTGCGGCGCCACCTACAGCCCGACCGAGCTGATCGATCCGAAATCTGCCGTCTCCGGCGCCACTCCGGTAATGAAGGACTCCGAGCACTTCTTCTTCGACCTGCCGCAGTTTGAAAAATGGCTCTCTGAGTGGGTACGTGGCTCCGGCGCCATTCAGGAAGAGATGGCCAACAAGATGCAGGAGTGGTTCGAAAGCGGCTTGCAGCAGTGGGACATCACCCGTGATGCCCCCTACTTCGGGTTCGAAATTCCCGGCGCGCCGGGCAAGTACTTCTATGTCTGGCTGGATGCCCCCATCGGTTACATGGCTTCCTTCAAGAACCTGTGCAACAAGCGTGGCGATATCGACTTTGACAGCTACTGGAAAGCTGACTCCGACGCCGAGCTCTACCACTTCATCGGCAAGGACATCGCCTACTTCCACTGCCTGTTCTGGCCGTCCATGCTGGAAGGAGCCAACTTCCGCAAGCCGACCAAGGTCAACGTGCACGGCTATGTGACCGTCAACGGCGCCAAGATGTCCAAATCCAAGGGCACCTTTATCAAGGCATCCACCTACCTGAACCACCTGGATCCGGAGTGCCTGCGTTACTACTACGCCGCCAAGCTCAACAGCCGCATCGACGATCTGGACCTGAACCTCGAAGATTTCGTGCAGCGCGTCAACGCTGACGTGGTCAACAAGCTGGTTAACCTCGCCTCCCGCAACGCCGGTTTTATCGCCAAGCGTTTTGGCGGCAAGCTGGCGGCAACCTGCGCCGAACCCGAGCTCTACGCCGAATTCGCCAATGCTCGTACCGCCATTGCCGAGGCTTATGAGAGCCGCGAATTCAGCCGCGCCATCCGCGAAATCATGGCGCTGGCCGACAAGGCCAACCGCTACGTGGACGACAAGGCTCCTTGGGTTATCGCCAAGCAGGAAGGCGCTGATGCCGAGCTGCAGGCTGTCTGCTCCGTCGGCATCAACCTGTTCCGCGTGCTGATGGCCTACCTCAAGCCCGTCATGCCGCTGCTGGCCGAGCGTGCCGAAGCCTTCCTGGCCGAAACCCTCAGCTGGGATGGCATCGAGATGCCGCTGGTCGATCACACCGTTGCCCCGTTCAAGGCCCTCTTCTCCCGCATCGAGCCGGCGAAGATTGAAGCCATGATCGAGGCATCCAAGGAAGACCTGGCCAAGGAGCAGGCACCGAAAGTGACCGGCCCGCTGGCTGATGACCCCATCAGCGAAACCATCACCTATGACGATTTTGCCAAGATTGACCTGCGCGTCGCGCTGATCAAGAAGGCCGAAGCGGTACCGGAAGCCGAGAAGCTGCTCAAGCTGCAACTGGATATCGGCGGCGAAACCCGTCAGGTGTTTGCCGGTATCAAGTCCGCTTACAACCCGGAAGATCTGGAAGGCAAGCTGACCGTGATGGTGGCCAACCTGGCGCCGCGCAAGATGCGTTTCGGCATGTCCGAAGGCATGGTGCTGGCCGCAGGCCCGGGCGGCAAGGATCTCTGGATCCTGGAGCCGCAGGAAGGCGCCCAGCCTGGTATGCGCGTCAAGTAAGCGTATCGCTGACTGCGACCACAGCGAGATAGAAGAAGAGAGGCCAAACGGCCTCTCTTTTTTGTCTCACCTGTTTGGCCTGGTTAGTTTTTGTAGATGCTGGTCGCGGATGACTTTCGTAGATTGCGGCCTCGAGGCTATCCACCGCTTGACTTGGTGGACGATACATTTTGTTCTGAATACCTGACCACCCGACTTGCCATGTCATCCACGTTGTGGCCTGCCTGCATCGCCAGTTTGAGCGCCACCAGCTCTGCCTGCTGGCAGTCCAGTTGACGCAAACGGGCGGTGATCTTCCCCTTCAACTGCTGCCGCAGTTTCGTCTGCTTGAGGGTGTTCCCCTGCTCTGCTCGCAACCTCCGCCGCCATTGACGCCAATCCTGCAACTGGCCGAGTCGCTCCTGCCAGTGAGTCAGGGTGCTCAACCAGCCGGGATCTCCACTCCCCAGATCCAGCAACAATTCCACGCCATAACGGGCCTGCTTGATCTCGAGGCGTAGCCGATGCCAGCGGCGCAACTGTTGCTGACGGGAGCTGGCAGATTTCCCAACGCAGGGAATAGGTTCATCGAGAGTGCTCTGCGCCTCATCAAGGCGCAGGGCCAGATGCTGCTGATAGAAGAACGCCAATGCCCGCGCATCCGGCACCTGCACCACCGCCGCGAGCCAGCGGGCCAGTCGCCTCGACAACAGGGGCACGCGACAGGCCGATTTGTGGGTATTACCAGTGCTGGCAGGCGGCTTGCCAAAACGCTCGGCGTAGACCTGAGCATCCCTCAGCGCCGAGAGCCGCCCGACCGAGCGCAACAGACGCCGCTCCAGCTCGGGATGATAGGTGAGTGGCCGCCACAGGGCGAGCAGCGCCAGCAAGCGGCGCGCCGCGATACGGTAGCCATGCACGGCCGGTTCGCTGGCCTCTTCGCGCACCGCTCGCGCCGCCTCCTGATAACGGGCGACCCAGCTTGTTGCCTGAGTCAGCAACAGACCTTCCTTGTCAGCGTCCATCTCGTCTCCGCCCCTTCAGTTGGTGTGAAAGCCCTGACCGGTGGGCGGCAGCGCCTCTTCATACTCCATCCGGGTCACCCGAGCGGTGCGCGGGCCATGTTCCAGCCAACCCAGCATCATCTGCACCCCCTGCGCGGGGCCGCTGATGAGGATCTCCACCGAGCCATCCTCCAGGTTGTAGGCATGGCCCCGCAAACCCAGTTGCAGCGCCCGCTCACGGGTGAAATAGCGAAATCCCACCCCCTGCACCTGCCCCCACACCCGAATGACAAACGATTGCTCTCCCATTTCTCACACCTTCCGCTTAAGAAAAAAATTCCCGAGACGATAATGTGCCCGACACTCTATCTCTGCAGGATGCAGCTCCATTATGAAAGAAGTTAAATTCCGGTGGGTTGACCGCTATCTCATTCACCTCACCATCAGTGAAAAATTCCATATCGCGTTCTGGTTACCTCTCTTCATCATCGCCTTTCTCAGCTGGTATATGCTGGCGGCCAGCCATCAGCAGGAGATCTCCCTGCGGGTAGCGCACTTGCAACAACGGGTCGAAACCACGGCGCAGCTGGTCAGCCAGCAGCCAACGCTCACTCTGCCAGCCGATCTACGCATCCAGCCACAAGGGGTGAGCGGGCTCGAACAGCAGGGCGATCGCTACCGCTTCACCGCACCAGCGGGTCAGGCAGGCTACGTCACCGGTGATCTCGATACCAGCAACCTCTCAATGTGGGAGGGTCAGGGCTCGACCCTGCTCCTGATCGGCGCGCTGGCCGCCCTGATGGCGCTGGTGATCCACTACATGATGACCTTTGTCTCCGGTGCGCTCTACTCCACCAACAAGGCGCTGCAAACCGTGGCGGACGGCGATCTCACGTTCCGACTCAACTTCTTCCCGGTGCGGGACGAGTTCTCCACCCTGGCGGGCAGCATCGACCGCTTTACCGACCGCCAGCACCAGATCGTCAAACTGGTGGAAGAATCTGCCGAAGCGCTGACCATGGCCGCCGACGAGTTTCGTGACCATGCCCGCGAAGGCGAGACCATGGCGCGTTCCCAGCGCCAGCACATGGATTCACTGGCCACTGCCATGGAGCAGATGTCGGCGGCGATCCGCGAAGTGGCGCGCAATGCCAACGACACCCTGCAGCAGACCCGCCAGTCGAGCGAAGAGGCGGCCAATGGTGCCAACCGGGTAGCCCGCACCATAGAGGCGATCCGTACCCTGGCCGACGAAATTGGCAACGCCTCCGGCGCGGTCGAGCGGCTCACCCACAACGCCAACCGGATCAACGAGGTGGTCAACGTCATCAACGCCATCTCCCAGCAGACCAACTTGTTGGCCCTCAACGCCGCTATCGAAGCGGCCCGTGCCGGTGAGCAGGGTCGCGGCTTTGCGGTGGTAGCTGATGAGGTGCGTACCCTCGCCAGCCGTACCCAGCAGGCGACGGTGGAGATCCAGCAGATGATCGAAGAGCTGCAGACCGGTACCGGGGCGCTGAACGAGATCATGGAGAAAACCGTGGGGCGCGCGGCCAGCAGCCAGCAACTCATCAGCGAGGTGGGGCTCGATATCGAGAAGCTGAGCAATCACAGCGATGCGGTACTGGAGATGAGTACCCAGATCGCCACTTCCAGCGAAGAGCAGAGCTCGGTGGCCGCCGAGATCACCCACAATCTGGATCAGGTACGCCATGAAGCAGCGCAGGTGGAGGAGTCTGCCAGCGCCTCGGTGGCTGGCACGCAGGGGCTGAAAGCCACCGCTAGCGAGCTGACCCGGGCACTCAAGGGGATCCGGATCTGATCTGTCAGTCACATCCGGTTCGGGCACGCTGACGCACCGGGCCGTTTGAGTTTTACCTGCGGGCCACATAGAATGTGGCCCCTTTTCTTTTGACCATCTGGCAAACATCCATGAGCGCTTCCATCTATCTCGTCAAAGGCCGCGAAAAATCCCTGCTGCGTCGCCACCCCTGGATCTTCTCCAAGGGGATCGAGCGGGTTCAGGGCAACCCCATTGACGGCGATACCGTCGAGATCCTCACCCATGACGGCAAATGGCTCGCTCGTGGCGCCTGGTCGGGCAGCTCCCAGATCCGTGCCCGGGTCTGGACCTTCGACAAGGATGAGACCGTCGATCTCGACTTCTTTATCCGTCGTCTCAAATACGCACAAGAGTCCCGCGACGGGCTCATCAAGCGTCAGGGCCTCACCGGTTATCGCCTCTGCGCCGCCGAATCCGACGGTCTGCCGGGTCTGACCATCGATCGTTACGCCGATTTTCTGGTGTGCCAAATTCTCTCCGCCGGTGCCGAGTTCCAGCGTGAGCTGATAACGCAGGCACTGCGTACCCTCTACCCCGAGTGCAGCATCTATGAGCGCTCCGACGTGGCAGTGCGCAAGAAGGAAGGGCTGAAAGAGCGCACCGGTGTCATCTATGGCGAGACCCCGAACGAACCGGTGGTCATCGAGGAGAATGGCGGCGTCAAGATCCTGGTGGATATTCGCAACGGCCACAAAACCGGTTTCTATCTTGATCAGCGGGATAACCGTCAGGCTGCCGCCAAGTACACCGAAGGCAAGCGGGTGCTCAACTGCTTCTGCTACACCGGTGGGTTTGGCGTTTATGCCCTCAAGGGCGGCGCCAAAGAGGTGGTCAACGTCGATCTCTCCCAGAATGCACTGGATATCGCCCGCCAGAATGCCGAGCTGAACGGGCTGGATACCAGCAACACCCAGTTTGTCCGTCACGACGTGTTCAAGCTGCTGCGTGAATATCGCGAGAAGGGCGAGAAGTTCGATGTCATCGTGCTGGACCCGCCTAAATTTGCCGAGAGCAAGGCGCAGCTGCTGGGGGCCTGCCGCGGCTACAAGGACATCAACATGCTGGCGTTCCAGCTGTTGGCGCCGGGTGGCGTGCTCTTGACCTACTCCTGCTCCGGCCTGATGGAGCAGAGCCTGTTCCAGAAGATCGTTGCCGATGCAGCGCTCGATGCCGGTCGCGATGCCCAGATCCAGGAGCTGCTCTCCCAGGCATCTGATCACCCCATCGGTACCGCCTATCCGGAAGGCTTCTACCTCAAGGGTCTGGTGGTACGCGCCCGCTGATCGGCAACCACCCTCCCCTTGTGATCAATCAGGCCCCTTGCGGGCCTGATTGTTTTGCTTTACGCCTATAGACCCGCCCCTTGCTCCGTTGACCACCCTCTCTGCTTTATGGGTGTTCTCTCTCCTCCTCTTTCCCTGCCTGTGTCCCACGTCTTTATCTGTTTAAATTTTTTTGCACAATGACTGCACATTTATGATTTAAATCACACCCGTATGACTCTCTTTTCCGTAGTGTGATCCCGCCTGCGGCAGCCAAGCCGGGGCAACCGTACCATCAAGAGTGATGGACGGTACAACAACAAAAATCGATGTCAGGCCAAGCTGAACATCACAAGGGATCCCGTTATGAATCAATCATTGCCGCTGTTAACGCCGCTGCGGGGCATCGCTGCCCTGATGGTGGTGCTGTTCCATGCCCGCTTGCTGCTCTTTCCCCAGTGGATGGAGTCGATCGCAGGCCACACCCAGCTCATCGAGAATGGCTACCTCTGGGTCGACCTGTTCTTTATTTTGAGCGGCGTGGTGCTGGCCCATGTCTATGGCGAGGCCTTCACCCGCACGCCCCGCACCGTGAGCTATGGCCGTTTTCTCTGGCTGCGGCTGACCCGTGTCTACCCCCTCTACCTCGTCACCCTGCTGCTGCTGGTCGGCTGGGAGCTTTACAAGGCGCAGCACGGGGTGGGCTTCTACGCCGGCCCCTTGTTCAAGATGTGGGAGTGGGAAGGGATGCCCCCCTTCGGCTCCCCCTTCACCCCGGCCGAGGCGTTGCCGAGCGCCTTCCTGCTGCTACAGGTGGTAACCGATCACGGGTTGACCTGGAACTTCGCCGCCTGGTCGCTCAGCGTGGAGTGGATCAGCTACCTGCTGTTCCCGCTGCTGATTCCGCTGGCGGTCACCCGCAGTCGCTGGAGCCATCTCGCCCCCCTGCTGGCGCTGACGGTGCTGGCCTTTATCGTGCACAGTCGCGGCACCCTGGATGTCACCAGCGGCGCGCTGGCGGTGGGGCGCGGGGTGAGTGAATTTGTGCTCGGCCTCTGGCTGCTGCCGAGGGTCAAGGCCGCGCAAGGCTTGCCCATGATGAAGCATGATCTGCCGCTGCTGGTCGCCTTTGTGCTGCCTTTCGCGCTGATGCAGTTCACCATGACGCCACCACTGACACTGCTGCTGATCGCCTCCTACGTGCTGCTGATCTGGATTGCCGCCTGCCAGGGCAATCGCCAAAGCCCGCTGCTGCACCTCATGGATAACCGCTTCACCAACTGGCTGGGGGATCTCTCCTACTCCATCTACCTGCTCCATGCGCTGGTGCTGCTCACCGGCTGCGAGCTTATCCACTATCTGGCGCCGGGGATCACCGAGTGGTGGTATGGCCAGACCAACCCGCTGCTGGGGGTAGTGGCAACCTTGCTGATGCTGGCGGTGCTGATCGGGCTTTCGGCGTTGAGCTACAACCTGCTGGAGCGACCACTGCAACGGCGCCTGCGCCGCTGGGGCAAGTCACGGCAACCGGCGCTGGAGCAAGCCGGATAAGCTAATCTCGCCCTGTCTGGATGAGTTGACGGCTTTATGCCAACTCATCCAGTACCAGTTCATCCAGACTGCTCATCACCCAGGCACTCGGGTGCTGGCTAAATCCGATCTTGGGGTAGTACGCCACCGCCTGCGGCGCGGCCAGCAGGATCAGCTTGCAGCCGGGCTGCAATTGTAAAAACGTCTCGCGAATAAGGGCTTTGCCAATCCCCTGCCCCTGCACTGACTCGGCTACCGCCAGATCCGAGAGGTAGCAACAAAAATGAAAATCGGTCACCGAGCGAGCCACCCCGACCAGGGTCTCGCCCTGCCAAGCGGTGATCAGCAAATTGGCGTTATCCAGCATGCCCTGCAGGGTGTCCGGATGGTCCAGCGGCCGTCTCGCCCCCAGCGAGGTCTGCGCCAACAACGCCGCAAACTGCGCCGTGGTGATGGGGTGGTTAACCAAAAATGTGGTGGACACTAAGCTCTCCTGTTGTAGATCGGCGGTTGCGTGCTTTTGGTCTCTTTGGCGTTCTTTTTGCTGCACCTGTACTGCAATCAATCAGCCAGCGCCGGATCCAGACCGATGACAGGCAAGTGCGGGCAATTCCCTGCTGTTTATGTGAATTCCTGTTCGAACCCCAAGGGGCAAATGTGGCATAATGCCCCGTCCTGTGGCCCTTGGCGGGGCTGCGCTGGCGTACCTTGTCGCCCATTTCTTCCCCGTCCGGCCTGGCGGTCTTTCATAACTGCCAGTCATCGCTGCCCCTGTTGGCACCGAGGCCACCCATATTTGCGGCTTCTTGTCTTCCTCACTACAAGGCCGCCCATTGACCAAGACGGCTCCACAGAGCCTCTGCTCTGTTTGCAAATAAAAGGGGTAAGTATGTCTTCCATTCGTCTGACCCAATACAGCCACGGCGCTGGCTGCGGCTGCAAAATCTCTCCCAAGGTACTCGACACCATCCTCAAGAGCCAGATCCCGGGCTTCAACGACCCGACCCTGATCGTTGGCAACAGCAGCAAAGATGACGCGGCCGTGGTCGATATCGGCAACGGTCAGGGCATTGTCTCCACCACCGACTTCTTCATGCCCATCGTCGATGACCCCTTCACCTTTGGCCGCATCGCCGCCACTAACGCCATCAGCGATATCTATGCCATGGGCGGCAAGCCCATCGTCGCCATCGCCATCCTCGGCTGGCCCATCAATACCCTGCCCGCCGAAGTGGCCCAGCAGGTGATCGACGGCGGCCGTCAGGTGTGCCATGAAGCGGGGATTTCGCTGGCCGGTGGCCACAGTATCGATGCCCCCGAGCCCATCTTCGGCCTCGCGGTGACCGGTATCGTGCCCCTTGACGCCATCAAGCAGAACGATACCGCCAAGGTGGGTGACACCCTCTATCTGACCAAGCCCCTTGGTATCGGTATCCTCACCACCGCCCAGAAGAAGGGCAAGCTCAAACCTGAACACGAGCAGCTGGCCCCCAACGCCATGTGCACCCTCAACAAGATTGGCCAGCGCTTTGCCGAGCTGCCGGGTGTGCACGCCATGACCGACGTCACCGGTTTTGGTCTGGCTGGCCATCTGCTGGAGATGTGTGAAGGATCCAATGTCAGTGCCCGCCTCGACTTCAAGGCGCTGCCGCTGCTGGATGAGGTGGATTACTACCTGAGTGAGGGCTGCGTTCCGGGCGGTACCCTGCGCAACCACGACTCCTACGGCCACAAGCTGGATGCCATGGACGATCGCACCCGCAACATCATGTGCGACCCGCAAACCAGCGGCGGCCTGCTGGTCGCCGCGGGTAAAGAGAGCGAAGCCGAGCTGCTCGCCATCGCGCGCGAAGCTGGCCTTGCGCTCTCGCCCATCGGTCAGATCAAGCCCCTTGAGGGCTCCCGCTTTATCGAGATTGTCCAATGAGTGAATTGCCACTGGCCACGGACTACGCCCAGATTTTTTTAGGCGATGTGCCGTTGATTGATGTGCGCGCCCCCATCGAGTTCAAGGAGGGGGCCTTCCCCTGCTCGACCAACCTGCCCTTGATGACAGACGATGAGCGCGCCCAGGTGGGGACCTGCTTCAAGAAGCAGGGTCAGGCCGCCGCCATTGAGCTTGGACACAAGCTGGTGGGGGGAGCAGTGCGTGCCGAACGACTCGAAGGCTGGCTGGCGCAGTTGCGCAAGCAGCCCGATGCCCTGCTCTACTGCTTTCGCGGCGGCCTGCGCTCGCAAACCGTACAACAGTGGCTGGCTGATGCCGGGGTGACTCGCCCCCGCGTCGCCGGTGGCTACAAGGAGCTGCGCCGCTTCCTGATCGACACCCAGGACAAGGCCTCTGCCGAGTGCCGCTGGACTGTGCTGACCGGCATGACTGGCTCCGGCAAGACCCATATGCTGGACCACGTAGCTCAGGCGCTCGATCTGGAAGGACACGCCCATCACAGGGGCTCGTCGTTTGGTCAGCTGCCCGGCGGCCAGCCCAGCAACATCAATTTTGAAAACAACATGGCCATCGAGCTGCTCAAGCGCCGCCATCAGGGCGAGCATGCCTTCGTGGTCGAAGATGAGAGTCGCCTGATCGGCCGCTGCTGCCTGCCCCTCTCCCTCCATGAGGCCATGAGTCAGGCACCGCTGGTGGTGGTGGATGTACCGCAGGAGGAGCGCGCCGAGCAGATCCGCGAAGATTACGTGCACGATCTCTGGCTGCGCTATCAAGCCATGTATTGCCAAGAAGAGGGATGGCCGCTGTTTGCCGCCTACCTCACCGATGCGTTGGCCCGCCTCAAGCGCCGTCTTGGCGATCTGGCCCACCGCGAGCTGGATGCCCTGATGCAGACCGCCCTCACCGAGCAGGAAAAGAGCGGCGATACCGGGCTGCATCTGGCCTGGATCACGTTGCTGCTGACCCGCTACTACGACCCCATGTATCTCTATCAGCTTGGCAACAAGCAGGAGCGCATCGTGTTTCGCGGTGACAAGCAGGCCTGTCTCGACTATTTCGCCGAGCAGCATGCCAGCGCGCTGCGCGGCTGACCCATCCCAAGCGAGGAACTCTATGTTGAAATTCGAGGTGATCCCGGTCACCCAGTTCGCCCAGAACTGCTCCCTCATCTGGTGTGACGAGACCCATCAGGCGGCCCTGATCGATCCGGGCGGCGAAGCGGACAAACTGCTAGCTGCCATCGCCAAGCGCGGCCTGACTCTGACCCATATCCTGCTGACCCACGGTCATCTGGATCACGTCGGTGCAGCCGCCGAGCTGCGGGAAAAAACTGGCGTCACCATCACCGGCCCCCACAAGGAGGACGCCTTCTGGCTCGACATGCTGCCCCAGCAGAGCCAGATGTTCGGCTTCGCCCATACCCCCGCGTTCACGCCGGATCGCTGGCTGGAGCAGGGTGACAAGGTGCAGCTTGGCCAGTGCGAGCTGGATGTCTACTTCTGCCCCGGCCACACCCCGGGCCATATCGTGCTGCTGAGTCAGGCCGAAAAACTCGCCTGGGTCGGCGACGTGCTGTTTGCCGGCAGCATAGGCCGCACCGACTTCCCCCGTGGGGATCACGGTACGCTGATCAAGTCGATCACCGAGACCCTGCTGCCGCTGGGTGACGAGATCGTCTTTATCCCGGGCCACGGCCCCAGCTCCACCTTTGGCCGCGAGAAGGTGAGCAACCCCTACCTGACCCAGCCTATCTGGTGATCAAAAAAGGCAGCGATGTTCCGCTGCCTTTTCTTCTCTGCTCTCTTTTTCATTCTCGATTCCTGCCATCCGACCTGCCACGTCCCACCTGCGTTCCACATTTCAGCATGCCCATTTGTCTCTTTCGCCCAATAAAAATCCCCACCCGAGGGTGAGGATTGATTTATAGGTGCAACCGTCTGGTGGCTTATTGTGCCAGCAGGTGACCGACCAGCTCATGACGCCACCCTTGCAGCAGCATCGGCTTGTCGCTGCGGGCCCGCTCTTCGTCGTTCATCCGCCAGCTCCAGGTGAAGTACTGGTGAATGATCTTCTTGCTGGCAATCAGCTCGGGCGGAATATTGCTCGCCTTGGCCTTCTCTTCCACCATGGCCTTGATGCGCTTGAGCTCGGCCTTGTACTGGGGGAAGTCCACCAGCCGGCGAATGGGCTCGGGCCAGCTGTCAGGATCGCTCTGCTGCGCCTTGGCGACGATATCGAGCATCCGCTTGCCGTGGATCTTGATCTCGATGGGCGAGAGGCCGAGCTCGTTGAGATCCCGCAGGGAGGCAGGACGACGCTCCGCCACCTTGAACAGGTGCAGCTCTTTCACCACAAAATTGAGGGCCAGGTCCCGGCGCACCGCCTCTTGCTGGCGCCAGGCGGCCAATTCGCGCAGAATGGCGAGCTCGCGGCGACCCAGTTGCCAGGCGTTGACGATGTCAAGATATGCCTGACGGGGATCGCTACCCTGGGTCTTGCGGGCGGAGTGGTTCTGACACTCCTGCTCGAACCAGGCAAACTTGCCGCTTTCCCGCAGTTTGGCCATCACTTTCTCGTAGAGCGGCATCAGGTAGAAGACATCCGCTGCCGCGTATTCGAGCTGACGCGGTGTAAGCGGGCGGGCCAGCCAATCGGTGCGCGCTTGGTCTTTTTCCAGCTCGACACCAAGAAATTCGTTCACCAGCGCACCAAAGCCGACCGAGACACCGTAACCGAGAAAGGCGGTTGCCAGTTGGGTATCGTGCATCTGGTTGGGCAGGTGGCCCGCCTGATGCTGGATAAGCTCCAGATCTTCACCAGAGGCGTGCAGGATGGCGATCTGCCCTTCCCTGCCCAGTCGCTGCCAGAGGGCGGAGAGATCCAGCGTCAGCGGATCCAGCAGCGCCAGATGCTCGCCGTCATAGATCTGGAACAGGCCAAGCTGGGGGTAGTAGGTACGGGTGCGAACGAATTCAGTATCGATAGCCAGGGGAACGTCGGCCAGAGAAGCGAGATACTGCTCAAGTTCGTCTTGCTGAGTGATAAGTTGATAGTGCATCTGTGCCTGCGCGGTTGATCAGGGCCAAAAAGAAAAAACCGTGGGATGACCCACGGTTTTGCATAACGACGGTGCTGGTTTGCAGAAGATTCTGCAGCCGCAGTCCGGTTATTGCTTGGCAATCTCCTCGTCACGCAGTACGCGGCGCAGGATCTTGCCCACATTGGTCTTGGGAAGTTCGTCACGAAATTCTACCAGTTTCGGCACCTTATAGGCAGTCAGATGTTTGCGGCAGTGGGCAATAATCTCGTCCTCCTGCAATTTTGCATCTTTCTTGACCACAAAGATCTTCACCAGCTCGCCGGAGACCTTGTGTGGCACACCGACAGCGGCCACTTCCAGCACTTTCGGGTGCAGGGCAACGACATCTTCGATCTCGTTCGGATAGACGTTGAAACCGGAGACCAGGATCATGTCCTTCTTGCGATCGACGATCTTGAAGAAGCCCTGCTCGTCGCACACCGCGATATCACCGGTACAGAGCCAGCCATCCTGCATCACTTCGGCGGTCGCCTCGGGACGCTGCCAGTAGCCCACCATCACCTGCGGGCCGCGTACCTGCATCTCGCCCGGGGTGCCGAGGGCGTGGATCACCTGACCGTTGTCATCTACCAGACGGATCTCGGTAGAGCAGACCGGCAGACCGATGGAGCCGTTGTAATCGGTCAGATCGTAGGGACAGACACTCACCAGTGGCGAACATTCGGTCAGGCCATAGCCTTCCAGCAGCGGAGTGTCGGTCAGTGTCTTCCACTTCTCCGCGACCGCGCGCTGCACCGCCATGCCGCCACCGATGGTCAGCTTGAGCTTGTCAAAGGCGATCCCCTGAAACTCTTCGTTGTTGACCAGCGCATTGAACAGGGTGTTAACCCCGGTAATGCAGGTGAAGGGATACTTCTTGATCTCTTTGACAAAACCCGGGATGTCGCGCGGGTTGCTGATCAGCAGGTTGTAACCGCCGATGCGCATAAAGAGCAGGCAGTTCACGGTCAGGGCAAAGACGTGGTAGAGCGGCAGCGCGGTGACCACGAACTCCTTGCCACGCTCCAGCATGGGGCCGTAGACGCCGAGGCACTGCTCGACGTTGGCAATCATGTTGCGATGAGTCAGCATGGCCCCTTTGGAGAGGCCGGTGGTGCCACCGGTGTATTGCAGGAAGGCGAGATCGTCGTTGGTGATCTCCGGCTTGATGTACTGCAGAAAACGCCCCTTGGAGAGGGCCTGACGCATGGTGGTGGCGTGGGGCAGATTGTATTTCGGCACCAGCTTCTTGACGTACTTGACCACGAAGTTGACCAGGGTGCCCTTGGCCAGCCCCAGGTTGTCCCCCATCCGGGTCAGGATAACGTGCTTGATCGGGGTGTCATAGACCACCTTTTCCAGGGTATGGGCGAAGTTGGAGACGATGACGATGGCCTTGGCACCGGAGTCTTTGAGCTGGTGCTCCAGCTCACGCGGGGTATAGAGCGGGTTGACGTTGACCACTATCATGCCAGCGCGCAGGATGCCGAACACGGCGATGGGGTATTGCAGCAGGTTAGGCATCATCACCGCAACCCGATCCCCTTTCTCCAGCTTCAGCTCGTTTTGCAGGTAGGCAGCAAAGGCGCGGGACTGCTCTTCCAGCCGGCGGTAGGTGATGGTTTGGCCCATGTTGACGAAGGCGGGCTGATCGGCAAACTGGGTCACCGAGGATTCGAACATCTCGACCAGGGAGCTGTATTGGTCTGGATTGATCTCGGCGGGGACCCCTTCCGGATAACGTTTCAGCCAGACTTTTTCCACAAACTTCTCCTGCATAACTAGCACCTGTGCGCTCACTGTGTTGCCTCCGTCCCTGTTCACATCCATTTTAATCGGTTGTTTTAAGCTGATGCTCTAATGCCGCACATATTTACACAGCGCAACATCAATTAACAGCAAATTAACAACAGAAAAATGTGAGGGAGAAAACAAACCTGGAATTATTGAAAGCTGGCGATTCTACCGAACTTGACAAAACTTTACGATACAAACGGCCGTATCAACCGAATTTTCCATATGAAAATGGTGGTTTCCACCCAATATGATCCGCTGGATCTGCTGGAAGGCATCCTGACGTGCCTGCCATTGGGCTTCAAGTGCAGCAAAGCCCTGCTCCCCCTGAATCAACAGCACAGGACAGCGGATAGCCGCCATCAGCGCACGGGCTTGCCCTTCGCTCATTCGAAGGGGTGAAAGATCCCGCAAGCGGGGATCGCTGCACCAGTGCCAGCGCCCTGCCCTCATCTCAAGCTGCCGCTCACAGATAAGACGCGCCGACTGCGGCGTGATATCCGCCACTTTGCAACGAGCAGCCACGGCTTCATCGATGGAGGCAAAGCCGTTGGCACTGCGCTCCCGAGTGCGACTGCGGTTTAAAATCGCACGTCGCAGCTGGGCAGGTACCTCCTCATCGGGCTGGCTCAGCGGCCCCAGCCCCTCCAGCATGATCAACCGCTCCACCTGTTCGGGGAACACCCCGGCATAGGCGGAGGCGATCAGAGCCCCGAGGGAGTGACCTAGCAGAGTGAAACGCGACCAGCCCGCCGCCTGCACGATCTGGTAGAGATCGTCCAGCCAGTCGACAAAGACATAGGGGGTGGCTTTGTGATCGGAGTGACCGTGCCCCGGCAGATCGACACAGATGAGGTGAAAATCCCCCAGATGCGGCGCCAGCGGCAAGAAGCTGGCACTGTTGTCGAGCCAGCCATGCAGGGCGATCAGCAGGGGGTTGCCCTGCTGATCATACTCAGCGGAGTGGTTCTCCAGCAGGGCTACCCGCCGCCCATCTGCCAGGGTCAGCAGACGTTCGTACAGAGTACTCATCATGGGGTTGATCATGGCAAGCCTTAACGACGCAGCGGCCGTCTCGGCCAGAAGGGATCATAGAAGGGGTCATAGAAGTAGGGGTCCATATAGCGCACCTCCACCTCCTTGACTGGCGGCCACAGCTTGCTGCCCGTCACATTGAGCACCGAGAAGCGGTACTTGTGCTCGCCAATCTGGCTATCAACCGGTTTGCCTATGGTGCCAAGCACCGTCAGGCTGCGCCCCTTGGCGTAGAGGGTCGGATCGACAAAACCCTTCATGATGGCCAGAAAACGTCCCGGGCTCTGCTCGGTCTGCTCCGGCACACCGTTGGACTTGAGCGGCAGATAGACCACGTCAATAACGCTCTGATCCGCCTTGTTGTGCACCGCCGAGATAACGCCGCTCCAGCGGGCCGGTTTGCCCTCCATCCCGCCAAGGGCGGGTTGATAGGCCACCAACTGGTTTTCGGGTTCATAGGCCAGCTCCTTGGGGGCCGAGCTGCAGGCCCCGAGCAGCAGGGCCAGCGCCCCGACCACCAACCCGCGTTTCATCATGTCGCTTCTGGACTTACGCATCATGTCACTCTCCTGTTGCCAAAGTGGCCCGTCGGGCTATCCGCTTGTGTTGCAGCTGATGAGCGGCAAGAGCGACATGCTGTCAGTGCTCCTGCCCTTATTCGCGACCCGGCAGTTTTTTCCAGGTCACCTTGTCACGCAAATAGACCGGCGTCGCTTGTTCAACCGGCACCGCCTCCCCCGCCAGCCAGGCGGCGCGGGCCAACGGCAGCATGTCTTCTGCCGCCGGGAAGCGCACCTGACTCACCGCCAGCTCATCGGCCAGACCACTCAGGGTCTCGCCATAGGTTTCAAAGCCGGTGCCGACGCAGGTCACAGGGCCCGCCAGCTTGCCACGGACGTCAACCAGTGCCGCGGGATCGCTCACCACCTCGTCACCCACCAGCTGCATGCGGCCATCAATCAGCTCATAGCGGCCGAAATAGACCTCGTTCATCCGAGCATCGATGGCGGTCAGCACCTGCTCGGCACCATCCAGTCGATATGCCCCTTGCGCCATGGCGGCCAGGGTCGAGATGCCAATCAGAGGCACACCCGCACCAAACGCCAGACCTTGCGCCACACTGATACCGATCCGCACGCCGGTAAAGGAGCCAGGGCCGCGGCCAAACGCGATGGCATCGAGGTCACTCAAACTTATCCCGGCATCCTCTAACACAGCCTGAACCATGGGCAGGATTTTTCGGGTGTGATCCCGTGGCGCCTCCTCCCAGCGGGAGAACAGCTTGTCACCCACCAGCAGGGCGGCGGAGCAGGCTTCAGTGGCGGTATCAACGGCCAGGATCTTCAACTCGTTCATGCTTTCCAATCTCTATAAAATCAGTCAATTACATAACCGGCAAGCGAGATATGCTCACCCGTTGTTCAAATCTGTTAGCTGGCGGCACATTTATTCACCGCGTTCAGTGCGATCGAAAAAACTCCCCAACGTTCCCAACTCCCGGGTGCGAGGGATGGCGGGCAGACTCTTGATAAAGGTGGCGCCATAAGGCTTGTTGACCATTCGTGGATCACAGATCACCAGCACGCCGTGATCAGTGCGATCACGAATAAGCCGCCCCACCCCCTGCTTGAGGGCAATCACCGCCTTGGGCAACTGCAGCTCGGCGAAGGGATCCCCCCCCTTGAGCTTGCAATCATCCACCCGCGCCTTGAGCAGCGGATCATCGGGGCTGGCAAACGGCAGCTTGTCGATGATAACACACGACAACGCCGCCCCTCGCACGTCGATCCCCTCCCAGAAGCTGCTGGTCGCCACCAGTACTGCACGGCCATTCTCGACAAACTCCTTGAGCAGCCGCTGCTTGTTGTCCTCCCCCTGCAACAAGACGGTGCGGCCAATCTCCCGGCGCAGCACCTCGGCCACCTGGCGCATCACCTGATGGCTGGTGCAGAGGAAGAAACAGCCCCCCGGCGTTTTGTTGATGAGGGGGATCATCAGATTGGCCAGCTGCTCGCCACGGCCAAAGGCATTGGGCTCCGGTAGAAAACGGGGAACACAGAGCCGCGCCTGCTCGCCATAGTCGAACGGGCTGTCGAGAATAAGCTCGGCGCTGCCCGCCAGCCCCAGCTCGGCTTTGAAGTGATCAAACCGCATATCCACCGTCAGGGTGGCGGAGGTGAAGACCCAGGCCACTTCCGGTCTTTGCACCTCGGCACTGAATCGCTCGGCCACCGATAGCGGCGTCAGATTGAGGGTGAAATGAAGCCGCGAGCAGTCGTACCAGTAGGAGAAACCGGTCTGGTTGACCGCCAGCACTTCACCCAGGCGGGTGCGCAATTCACTGATGCGCTCGAAGGCGTGATCCAGCTGCTCGCCACGGCCAAGAGCGAGTTTCAGCACCTCGTAGCAGAGCCCGATGGCATCGTTAAGACGAGCCAAAGCCTGCCCCCAAAGCGGCTGGCGCAGCATGTCGCGGGTATTACCACGACCGCCATCTACCCCGAAGGCGAGACGCAAGTCCTGACTGGCGATAGCAAGCCGGTCCGCCGCCTTGCCGAGCTGGGTCATGTCGTGGGCCTCTGCCCGATAGGCCAGCTGGATATCCTGCGCCAAATCCTGAATCGTTCGGCTGCCTACCGACTTGCCGAAGTAGTTGGTGGCGATCTCCGGCAGCTGGTGTGCCTCGTCAAACACATAGACTTGCGCTTCGGGCACCAACTCACCAAATCCGGTGTCTTTCACCGCCATATCGGCGAAGAAGAGGTGATGATTGATCACCACCACCTGGGCATCCATGGCGCGGCGTCGAGCCACCACCAGATGGCAATCGTCGTAATAGGGGCAGTCGCGGCCGAGGCAGTTGTCGTTGGTGCTGGTGACGTGGGCGAGGATCTCGGCGTTCTCCTGCAATCCCGGAATATCCCCCACATCGCCGTTATCGGTAGCAGTGGACCAGGATTTGACCTTCACCAGATCGTTCAGGATTTCAGGCTTTTGCAGATGGGATTCGCTCAAGAGCCGGTTCATACGCTCGATGCAGAGATAGTTGCTGCGCCCCTTGAGCAGGGCCACCGGCGGGGTGTAGGAGAGCGCCCCTGTGATGGTCGGGAGATCCCGATAGAAGAGCTGCTCCTGCAGGTTCTTGGAGCCGGTGCTGATCACCACCCGCTTGCCGGACTCCAGCGCTGGCACCAGATAGGCGTAGGTCTTGCCGGTACCTGTCCCCGCCTCCACTAGCAGACGGCCACCACTTTTGATGGCGCGCGCGACCGCTTCGGCCATCTCCAGTTGGGGAGCGCGGGCTTTGAAACCGTCGATATGGCTGGCCAGAGGGCCATCTGGCTTGAACAGGGTCTGGATGGTCAAAAGGGCGTCCCGCAGCAAAAGCGGCCATTATGCCAAAAGTGTGGCAAAAGCGGGACTGATTCTGCGCCTAGACGAACAGATCGATCTGGTGATCGGGATCCGGCTTGTGATCGTCCTCCTCCGCCTTTGGCTGATCACGCTTGGCGGGCGTGTTATAAGCCTGCTGGCGCTGCTGGGAGTCACTGTTGTCAGTGCCGGTCTTGCGCAGTTGATGTTTCTTGCTGATCTGGTTCACTTCCCGCTTGATCTCTTCGCTACCGGGCGCGGCAGGTGCCCGGGGCAAAATGGGGAACAACAGGTCCTGGCTGGGCATGATACAAACTCCTGCGGGGGTTATTGTCTAGTTATCGACCAGAAAACCGTTTTCTCAACTTTAATCGATCAAATCACAATTTCGGGTTGCATTTTCTGTCAAGGCAGGTAGTTTAAATCAGGCGTCAATTACGACATCTTATTTTGTAAAGGATTGATTACATGAAGTTCACCACCCTGAAGACTCATCACCACCATCATCATCCCGACTAGTCTTTCAGGAGGTTGACTGCTGGAAGACACTTAACTGGTGACTTCCAAAAGGACCGCAAGATTCATAAACCCTCGGAAGCACCCACTTCCGAGGGTTTTTTCGTTTTTGACCAGAAGGAAATCGAGCAATGGAAACACAACGTCTGCGTATCGCCATGCAAAAGTCCGGTCGTCTGAGCCAGGACTCCCAAGCCCTGTTCAAGAGCTGTGGCCTGAAAATCAACCTGCGCGAGCAGCGCCTTATCGCCCATGTCGAGAACATGCCCATCGATATCCTGCGGGTGCGCGATGACGATATCCCGGGTCTGGTGATGGAAGGGGTGGTCGACCTTGGCATCATCGGCGAGAACGTGCTGGAAGAGGTGCAGCTTATTCGTGCCTCACAGGGACTACCCTTCGAGGTCAAAACCCTCAAGCAACTGGACTTTGGTGGCTGCCGCCTCTCGCTGGCGGTGCCGGAAGATGTGACCTACACAGGGCCAGAGAGCCTGGCCGGCAAGCGCATCGCCACCTCCTACCCTGGGCTGCTCAAGCGCTTCTTTGACGAAAAGGGGCTCGGCTTCAAGAGCGTGATGCTGGGCGGCTCGGTGGAAGTGGCACCCCGTGCGGGTCTGGCCGATGCCATCTGCGATCTGGTTTCCACCGGCGCGACCCTGGAAGCCAATGGCCTCAAAGAGGTAGAGGTGATCTACCGCTCCAAGGCTGTGCTGGTACAGGCCCCCAACCCCTTGTCTGATGCCAAGCAGCAGCTCATCGACAAACTGCTGCCCCGCATTCAGGGGATGCAGCAGGCCCGCGAGAGCAAGTACATCATGCTGCACGCCCCCAAAGACAAGCTCGATGCCATCACCGATCTGCTACCGGGTGCCGAGCGCCCCACCATCATGCAACTGGCCGGTGACACCAATCAGGTGGCGCTGCACGTCGTATCCAGCGAGACCCTGTTCTGGGAGACCATGGAGCAGCTCAAGGCCCTCGGTGCCAGCTCCATTCTGGTGCTGCCCATCGAAAAGATGATGGAATAAGGAAGGGACATCATGCAGACCTTGATCTGGAAGACCCTCTCCCCCGCCCAGCAGGCCGATGTACTGACCCGGCCCGCTCTCAATGACGAGGCCGATATCGGCGCCGTGGTCAAAGAGATCATCGCAGCGGTGCGAAGCCGTGGCGATGATGCCCTGCGCGAGCTGAGCCAGCGCTTCGAGCGCGCCCCCCGTGAACAGCTGCGCGTCAGCGAGGATGAGATTGAAGCCGCCTGCGCACGGCTGGATGGCGAGATAAAAAGCGCCATCGAAGCGGCGATTGCCAATATTCGCACCTTCCACGCCGCGCAACTGCTGCAGGTAGTGCGGGTGGAAACCCAGCCCGGGGTGGTGTGCGAGCTGCACACCCAGCCCATCAGCCGGGTCGGTCTCTATGTGCCGGGGGGCAGCGCACCGCTCCCCTCCACCGTGATGATGCTGGCCATTCCAGCAGCTATCGCCGGTTGCCGTGAAGTGGTGCTCTGCACCCCGTCCCCCGCCAGCGACGAGATCCTGTTTGCCGCCCGCGCCTGCGGCGTCGAGAAGGTGTTCGCCATTGGCGGCGCCCAGGCCATCGCCGCCATGGCGTACGGCACAGAGAGCATTCCCAAAGTGGACAAGATCTTCGGCCCGGGCAACGCCTATGTGACCGAAGCCAAGGGGCAGGTATCCCGCGACTGGCGCGGCGCCGCCATCGACATGCCCGCCGGCCCCTCCGAGGTGCTGGTGATTGCCGACGAGAGCGCCAACCCCGTCTTCGTAGCGGCGGATCTGCTCTCCCAGGCCGAGCACGGCCCCGACAGTCAGGTGGTGCTGGTGACCACCTCGCCGCTGCTGGCCGATGCCATCGCAGGAGAAATCAAGAGCCAGCTGGCCAAGTTAAGCCGCCGGGATATCGCCGCGCAGGCACTCGGCAGCAGTCTGGTGATCCTCTGTGAGAATCTGGCAGAAGCCTGCACCATCTCCAACGCCTATGCACCGGAACACCTGATCGTGCAGACCCGCGCCCCGCGCGATCTGCTGGATCAGCTTGAGAATGCCGGCTCCATCTTCCTCGGGGCATGGACACCGGAATCGGTTGGCGATTACGCCAGCGGCACCAACCACACCCTGCCCACCTACGGCTATGCCCGCACCTGCTCAAGCCTGGGCCTCGCCGATTATCAGCGCCGCTACACGGTGCAGGAGCTGAGCGCCGAAGGTATTCGCGGCCTTGGTCCCATCGTCGAGCGTATCGCCCAGGCCGAAGGGCTCGATGGCCACAAGAACGCCGTCACCCTCAGGTTGAACGCCCTGGCCGCCGCGTCCCAACAAACAGCACAGCAGAAGGATTTGTCATGAGCATTGCCAACCTGGCGCGCCGCGTGGTGCGGGCCCTCACCCCCTATCAATCCGCCCGCCGCATCGGCGGCAAGGGCCACGTCTGGCTCAACGCCAACGAGGCGCCACTGGCCTATCCCTTCACCATCGAGGGGAGCCGCCTCAACCGCTACCCCGAGTGCCAACCGGCCGAGGTGGTGAACAGCTATGCCGCCTATGCCGGGGTCAATCCCGATCAGGTGCTGGTGAGCCGTGGCGCCGACGAGGCCATCGAGCTGCTTATTCGCACCTTCTGCGAAGCGGGTGAAGATCAGATCCTCATCTGCCCGCCCACTTACGGCATGTACGCCATCAGCGCCGAGACCTGTGGCGTTGGCATCGTCGAACAGCCGCTGACCGCCAGCCGCCAGCCCGACTGGCCTGCCATCGCTGATCGCCTCAGTGACGTGAAGCTGGTGTTTCTCTGCTCCCCCAACAACCCCACCGGGGATCTGGTGGGTCGCGACGGCCTCATCGCCCTGCTGGAGAAAGCCCGGGATCGCGCCATCGTGGTGGTGGACGAAGCCTATATCGACTTCTTCCCGGAAGCATCCGTAGTGGACCTGCTGGCCCGCTTCCCCAATCTGGTGGTGACCCGCACCCTCTCCAAGGCTTTTGCCCTGGCGGGGATCCGCTGCGGCTTTACGCTGGCAAGCCCCGAGGTGATCGCCATGCTAACCAAGGTGATCGCCCCCTATCCCATCCCCGAGCCCATCGCCCAGATCGCGGCGCAGGCCCTCTCCCCCATGGGGCTGGAGCTGATGCGCGAGCGAGTAATAGAGCTCAACAAGCAAAAAGCCGCTTTCAAGGCAGAGCTGACAACGCTTGCCTGCGTGAAGGAAGTATTCGAAGACAAGGGCAACTTCGTGCTGGTGCGCTTTGTGGATGGCGCCGCCGTCTTTGCCGCCATGAAGGCTGCCGGCATCATCTTGCGGGATTTCTCGACCAAACCCGGCCTTGATAACAGCATTCGCGTCACCATCGGCTATCAGGGCGAGATGGATGCCGTGTTGGCGGTATTGCGTGACCTGCCCTCTCCCTCTTTTTAAGACAAGGATGTAGCGATGAAGACCCCGTTTTTGTTTATCGACCGCGACGGCACCCTGATTGAAGAGCCGGTGACCGACAAGCAGGTGGATAGCCTCGCCAAGCTGCGCTTCGAGCCCATGGTCATTCCGGTGCTGCGCGAGTTGCAGGCCGCAGGCTACGTGCTGGTGATGGTGACCAATCAGGATGGGCTGGGCACCGCCAGCCTGCCGCTGGAGAACTTCCAGCCGCCACACGACCTGATGATGCACCTGTTTGAATCGCAAGGGGTGAAGTGGGAGCAGGTGCTGATCTGTCCACACTTCCCCACCGACGGTTGCAGCTGCCGCAAGCCCCACCTCGGGCTGGTGAAGGAGTATCTCGCCTCGGGTCGCATCGACTTTACCAACTCCTTCGTGATTGGCGATCGCCAGACCGATCTGCAGCTGGCCGAGAACATGGGCATTGGCGGTATTCGCTACCACCCGCAGGATCACGACTGGCTCGCCATCCGTGATCAGCTACTGTCCAAGGGGCGCGTAGCCTCGGTAGAGCGCTACACCAAGGAGACCCGTATTAAGGTGGCCCTAGATTTGGACAAGAGCGGCGGCAACCAGATCGCCACCGGCATCGGCTTCTTTGATCACATGCTGGATCAAATTGCCACCCACGCCGGTTTCCTGCTCAAGCTGAACGTCAGCGGCGATCTGCATATCGACGATCACCACACGGTGGAAGACGTCGGACTGGCGCTGGGTCAGGCGCTGCGTCAGGCCCTTGGCAACAAGCGCGGTATCGGCCGTTTCGGCTTCGTGCTGGCGATGGACGAGGTACAGGCGGTGATCGATGCGCGTCCGCTGACCGAGCAGGAAGTGAGCACAGCACTGGATCTCAGCGGTCGCCCCTACTTCGTGTTTGACTGCCCGAGCGGCTTTGGCCGCGACAAGGTGGGCGAGATGGCCACCGAGATGGTGCCCCACTTCTTCCGCTCGCTGTCGGACGCCATGGCCATCACATTGCAGATGAAGGTGGGCAGCGGCAACACCCACCATCAAGTGGAAGCACTGTTCAAAGGCTTTGGCCGCGCCCTGCGTCAGGCCATTCGGGTGGAAGGGAGCGAGCTTCCCTCCAGCAAGGGAGTGCTGTGATGGATGTGAGCAAGCAGAAGCTGGTCATTATCGATACCGGCTGCGCTAACCTGGCCTCGGTCAGAATGGCGTTCGAGCGCCTCGGCGTGCAGCCGCTGGTCTCAAGCGTGGCGGCCGATATCGAGCAGGCGGACAAGCTGATCCTGCCCGGTGTCGGCACTGCGGTGGCCGCCATGAAAAACCTCAATGAACGGGGGCTTGTGCCGCTCATTCGCGCCGCCAAGCAGCCGCTGCTGGGCTTTTGTCTCGGCATGCAGATGCTGGCGGAGGCCTCCGAAGAGAGCATGGGTACGGATGACTCGTCAGCGCGGCTTATCGACTGCCTTGGCATAGTGCCGGGCAAGATCCGGCTGATGGAGGTGGGTAATCTGCGCCTGCCCCATATGGGCTGGAACCAGATTGAGCATGACGAGAGCCATCCTCTGCTCAAAGGGATCCCGAGCGGCAGCTACTTCTACTTCGTTCACTCCTATGCGCTGGAGGTGACAGAAGCAACGCTGGCGACCTGTGACTACGGCCAGCCGTTTACCGCCATCGTCGGTGGGGTTGCAGAGCACAGCAACTTCTTCGGCGCCCAATTCCACCCGGAGCGCTCAGGCGCAGCCGGTGCCCGTTTGCTGCAAAATTTTCTGGAGCTGTGACTAGCATGATCATTCCCGCAATTGACCTTATCAACGGTCAGGTAGTTCGCCTCTATCAGGGGGACTACGACCAGAAGACCGAATACAGCAGCAGCCCGCAGGCCCGCTTCGATGAATATGTCTCCCAGGGGGCGGTGCAGCTCCATCTGGTGGATCTGGACGGTGCCAAGGATGCCAAGGCGCGCCAGCTGCCCCTGCTGACCCAACTGCTGTCAGCCACCGAAGCGCCAGTGCAGGTCGGCGGCGGCGTGCGCACCGAACAGGATGTGGCGGATCTGCTGGCCGCCGGTGCCAGCCGGGTGGTGATCGGCTCCACCGCCGTCAAATCCCCGGATCTGGTGGCGAGCTGGATGGAGAAATATGGCCCCGAGCAGATCGTGCTGGCGCTGGACGTCAATATCGATGAACAGGGCAATCGCCATATCGCGGTGGCAGGCTGGCAGGAGAACAGCGGCGTGACCATCGAGGCGCTCATCGAACGCTTCCTCCCCGCCGGGCTCAAGCATGTGCTCTGCACCGACATCAGCCGTGACGGCACCCTGGCTGGCACCAACATCGAACTCTATCGGGATCTCTGCGCCTGTTATCCGAGCGTCGCCTTTCAGGCCTCCGGCGGCATTGGCGGCATCGCGGATATCGAGGCGCTCAAGGGCTCCGGCGTCAAGGGGATTATCCTTGGCCGCGCTCTGCTGGAGGGCAAATTCTCGGTGGGTGACGCCATCGCCTGCTGGCAAGCCCCCGCAGCCGATACCACAGGAGGCAACTGATGCTGGCAAGACGCATTATCCCCTGCCTCGATGTGAAAGATGGCGTGGTGGTCAAAGGGGTGCAGTTTCGCAATCACGAGGTGATGGGCGGCATTGTCGAACTGGCGCGCCGCTACGCCGAAGAGGGCGCTGACGAGCTGGTGTTCTATGACATCACCGCCTCCAGCGATGCCCGGGTAGTGGACAAGAGCTGGGTGAGCCGGGTGGCAGAGGTGATCGATATCCCCTTCTGCGTCGCCGGTGGCATCAAAAGCGTTGAGGATGCCCGCCAGATCCTCGAATTTGGCGCCGACAAGGTCTCCATCAACTCCCCTGCGCTGGCCGACCCGACGCTTATCAGCCGACTGGCCGAGCGCTTTGGCGTGCAGTGCGTGGTGGTGGGCATTGACTCCTACTTCGACGCCGACACGGGCCACTATCAGGTCAAACAGTTTACCGGCGACGAGAGTCGCACCCGCACCACCGCTTGGCACACCCTCGATTGGGTGCAGGAGGTGCAAAAACGCGGCGCGGGCGAAATCGTGCTGAACGTGATGAATCAGGACGGCATGCGCCAAGGTTATGATCTCGACCAGCTCAAGCTGGTACGCAGCGTCTGCAAGGTGCCGCTGATCGCCTCCGGCGGCGCCGGTGCCATGGAGCACTTTCGCGATGCCTTTACCCTCGCCGATGTGGACGGGGCGCTGGCCGCCTCTGTATTCCACAAGGGCCTTATCCCCATTCCCGAATTGAAACGCTGGCTGAAAACCGAAGGAGTCGCCATCCGTGAATAACTTCTCAGATAACACACAAGCAACCGCCAGCGCGCGCCCCCTCGCCGAACAACTCGACTGGGAAAAGTGCGATGGCATGATCCCCGCCATCGTCCAGCACGCCGCCAGCGGCGAGGTGCTGATGCAGGGCTTTATGACCCGTGAAGCGCTGGAAAAGACCCAGACTACCGGTCAGGTCACCTTCTTTAGCCGCAGCAAACAGCGGCTCTGGACCAAGGGTGAAAGCTCGGGCAATATGCTCCAACTCGTGGCCATCAGCACCGACTGCGATCAGGATTCCCTGCTGATTGCCGCCAACCCCGTCGGCCCCACCTGCCACAAAGGGACAACCTCCTGCTTCCATGGTCACCCGCTGCCACCCCTCGGTTTTTTGGCAGAGCTGGAGCAGGTACTGGCTTCTCGCAAAGGGGCCGATCCGGCCACCAGCTACACCGCCAGCCTCTACGGCAAAGGCACCAAGCGCATCGCCCAGAAGGTCGGTGAGGAAGGTGTCGAAGTGGCGCTGGCCGCCATGGCCAAGGATCGGGAGGAGCTTATCAACGAATCCGCCGATCTGCTCTACCACCTGACCGTGCTGCTGCAAAACGAAGGGCTGGGATTACAGGATGTGGTTCAGCGGCTTTACGAGCGGCATAATAAATAGCATATTTTTTCATAATGTGCGGGTCCTACCCGCACATTTAACTCGATATTATTCAATCAATATGCACGGCTAACTCGACAAGGTTTCGATATACTTTGAAGTCATTACACAGCAGTGATTGCTCCTTCTGAGATAGTACCGTCATAACCTCTTTCCCATTTACATTAATACTTTTCCCCATACGGTCGGCAACAATAAACAATTGATGTTCTACATTTTTGCAAAAAACCTTATTAATGAGGTGCTTATACGTTGGAAATATAACATCCAACAATGAGCAAGAATAAATATCATCTTGAAAGAAATGTGTCGACACCATCTGATTACCATCAGGTGAACGAACGGTCCTTGGTAAATTCTCACTAGGATTTAATCTTATCTTTATTGATACATCATCATATCGTGATAGAACATTTCCTAGCGATTGATTACCTACACCAAGATCGTCAGTGTACATTTTATTAATTACATTCTTATAAACTTCAGTATCAATGTCATACTGCAAACATAAGAAAACTATAAAATAAGCGTTTAACTTTTGTTGTTTATTGTAAAGCTGAAGAATGGACAACACTCTATCAATAAGCTGTTCTATTTTACGCAGTGAAACACCATGTGTTTCACTAAACAATAAAAACATGTCAACAAGCAACTTTTTACTGAAATCAATCGGCCAAAATGACTCAACATTAAAGTCAATAGCTTTTTTACTAAGATACTCTTCAATAAATACCTTTGTGGACACTAATGGCAGATTAAAACGACGCATAAAGAATCGACCTAAATAATTTTGCGCATCAAATCCATCTCCATATATTACCTTGATAGCATGCTGCAATTGTTCTGTATCTGTTGCCAATACAAAAACAACTTTAGGAATGTCGAATATATGCTTGATAGTCTCCAGCATTTCCACAGCATAGGAAGGGCGACAACGATCAAGCTCATCTATCAAAATAAATGCGGGATAGTTCAGTTCTCTTTCACTTAAACCAACAGCTCCCTCAACCCATTGCCGGATCTCATTTTTAAGATATTGGATAGATTCATAACGCTCTTTGTGATTGCTGCACAGTGTATCAACCAGCTTATCTGCGTCTTCGCCTTCCATAGAAAAGTCACCATCTTCAAGTCCAGCTTTTTTAATGGCTGACTTGAGTACCAATTTTCCGCCCACCTTGAGCAAACCCAATAGTTTGGACTTGATGCCATCAGGTATTGCAACCTTATTTCCTGTTGCATCTCTCAATTGCTCGATAATCGACGAAATCACCGTCAATAAGGGATCGTCGGAAAAGTCCTGTTGCCAGGCATCGATATAGACGGTGGGATAGTGCGCTTTCAGCTCCATATACCAGCGCTTGATAAACCAGGTTTTACCTGCCCCCCATTCGGCATTGAGGTTGAGCACATAGTTGCGCTGCTTGCCTTCGGCGGCGAGGTAGTTGGTCAGAAACTCGGCATAGCGGGCACGTTCCAGCCGATCACCAGCCAACTCTTCACCGCCCGCAATGGCCCCCGGCCCGTCCCACTGAACTGCGTCATCCCAATTAAACGGTGCCACTGCCATCTCGTATCTCTCCTTATTACGTTGCTGAGGATGATATCAGGGGCACAGTGAAAATAGTTTGATTAAAGACCTGTTTGTTGCCCTTTCTGCCGCTCGGGGTGGCGTATTTGATTGCCGATTAATTTCTCTGGTGCTAACCAACGATGCCGGGCTGATAAAGGGGGGAACAGGGTGATCTGCACAGCCACAGACTCAGTTGATTTCCTTTGACCACACCAACGATGACAATCGTGTGACATAGCGCAGAACTTGCGGAAATAAACGCGAAACCTGACCTGTTCGGTGCTTTATTTAAAACTGTTGATCTCTGTTGCGCGTCTTGTTCAACCGACCCATCGTAGCGACCCAAGGATGGCTAGCCCCATGAAGGATGAACCCTTCTCTATCCAGTTACAGCATGAGCTGGATCACCTCAAAGCCATCTTCAACGAGACGGACGCCTACATGTTTACCAAGGATCTGGCGGGCCGTTACACCTATGCCAATCAGGCGGTGCTGGATCTCTTTGGCTGCACCCTCGCCGAGTTGCAGGGGCAGGATGATCGGGCCTTTTTTGATCTCGAATTCTCCGACACCATTCAACGCAACGACCGGTTGGTACTGGAGCAGCAACTCGCCATCGCCCAGGAGGAGATCAACTACCTCAAATCCACCGGGGAAAAGCGCTGCTACTGGACCGTTAAAAAGCCCATCCATGACAAGGATGGCAACCTGATCGGCCTGTGCGGCATCTCCACCGATATCACGGAACACAAGCTGATTGAGGCCCGTATGGCCGAGCAGCATCAGTTGCTGGAGATCATCCTGGCCAACGTGGATGCCCATATCTATATGAAGGACAGCCAGCACCGCTTTCTCTACGTCAATCAGAAGGTGTGTGCCCTGCTCGGTTTACCCGCCGAACAGATCATCAACCGCAGCGATAATGAGCTGTTCTCCCCACACGGAGCCAACCAGCTGTGGCAGCTGGACAACCGGGTATTCGAAACCGGCGAGCTGCAAGCCGGGGAAGAGATGCTGACCGATCCCGAAGGCAATCAGCACTACTACTGGTCGGTCAAGGTGCCCTTTCTGCTGGGGGATGGCACTCCCACCCTGATCGGTATCTCCTCCGACATTACCGAACTGCACCAGCTCAAGGAGCAGCTGCACCAACAGTCGGTGCGCGATGGCCTCACCGGTCTCTACAACCGCCGTTTCTTTTTCGAGTTGTGCGAGAAGAACCTCAGTCTGGACATGCGCCACCACCTCACCTCGGTGCTGATGGTGCTGGATGTGGATCAGTTCAAGTGCATCAACGATCGCTTCGGCCATCCCCTTGGGGATAGCGCGCTGGTGCATCTGGGCAGGGTGATGCAATCGGTGCTGCGCAGCGAAGATGTGCTGGCCCGCATCGGCGGTGACGAGTTTGCCATCTTGCTGCCCAACACCACCCTCTTGGCCGCCGCATCCTTGGCCGAGCGGCTGCGCCTGCAGGTGATGCAAAGCCCGCTCCCCCTGCCCGATGGGGATAAGCTGGTCATCACCATCAGCGCAGGGCTGGTGGAAAATGGCGAAGGGGAGCTGATGGAGAGCCTCTACGCCCGCGCCGATCAGATGCTCTATCAGGCCAAACAGAGCGGCCGCAACTGCGTCGCCTGCAAGGCTCCCTAGCCACACAACGGGAGGGCCAGCAGCCCTCCAGACCCCTTGTATCTCCCTCCTATGAATGGCTGTGCTGGCTCCTTACGAACAGGCGGCTACCCCAGCTGTTTGCGCAGCACGAATTTTTGCACCTTGCCGGTCGAGGTCTTCGGCAGCGGGGTGAAGATGATGCGTTTGGGGGCCTTGAAGTGGGCCATCTGCTCACGACAAAAGGCGATCAGCTCCGCCTGGGTAGTCTCTCGCCCCTCTTTCAATTTCACGAAGGCGCAGGGTACCTCCCCCCACTTCTCATCGGGCATGGCGATCACCGCCGCTTCGTCCACATCGGGATGGCGATAGAGCACATCTTCCACCTCCAGACTGGAGATGTTCTCACCGCCGGAGATGATGATGTCCTTGGATCTGTCCTTGATCTCCACATAACCGTCCGGGTGCCATACCGCCAGATCGCCACTGCGAAACCACCCCTCCGCCATCGCCTCGGCGCTGGCCGCCGGATTTTTCAGATAGCCTTTCATCACCACATTACCGCGCAGCACTATCTCGCCCATGGTTTTGCCATCCTTGGCCACCGGCTCGCCACTGACCGGATTGATAACCCGCATCTCCCCCTGCAGAGGTGACGCAACCCCCTGGCGCGCCTTGAGGCGGGAGAGCGCAGTGGCATCCTGCCCCTGCCAGCTTCTTTGCGGCTCGCACAACACGCAGGGGCCATAGGTTTCGGTCAGGCCATAGACGTGGGTCACTGCGATCCCCATAGCCTCCATCCCGGCGATCACGGTGGCGGGGGGCGCAGCGCCGGCGGTCATCACCTTGATGGGGTGATCCAGCCCCTGCTTGAGTGCCGGATCGGCATTGTTGAGCATATTGAGCACGATGGGCGCCGCACAAAAATGGCTCACCTTGTGCTCGTGCAGCGCCTCATAAATGGCGGCCGCCTGCACATGGCGCAGGCAGATACTCACCCCGGCGGTGGCCGCCAGCGTCCAGGGGAAACACCAGCCGTTGCAGTGAAACATCGGCAATGTCCAGAGGTAGACGGGATGTTTGGGCAGCTCCCAGGAGAGCACGTTGTTGATGGCGTTGAGGTGGGCGCCGCGATGGTGATAGACCACCCCCTTGGGGTTGCCGGTGGTGCCGGAGGTGTAGTTAAGGGATATCGCCTGCCACTCATCTTGCGGCAACCAGCCTGGCTCATCGCCACTCCCTTGCGCAAGGAACTGTTCATAGTCGAGGTCACTGACAAGCGCCCCCTCCCGGTAGAGGGGATCGTCGATGGCGATGACCAGCGGCTGGCTCTTCAGCAGATCCAGCGCCTTGCGCACCACAGGGCCAAACTCCCTGTCCACCAGCACTACCTTGCTCTGGGCATGCTGAAAGATAAAAGTCATCGACTCGGCATCGAGCCGGGTATTGATGGTGTTGAGCACGGCGCCGCTCATGGGCACCCCAAAGTGGGCTTCAAACATCGCCGGGATATTGGGCGCAACGATGGAGACGGTATCCCCCTCCCCGATACCGTGAAGCCGCAGGGCCGAGGCAAGCTGGCGGCAACGGCGGGCGGTCTCGCCCCAGCTCTGGCGTAGCGAGCCGTGGATCAGCGCCAGATAGTCGGGATAGACCCGCTCCGCCCGCCCCAGAAAGCTGATGGGGGTCAGGGCCTCGAAATTAGCGGCGGTTTTGGCAAGGTCGCGCTCATAGATGTTCTGCACTGTCATCGGATTCCTTCCTCACAGGTGGCACAAAACGGGCAGTTTTGGGATCAATCAGAGATCAGCAAGCGACATGGGCATCCTGCTGCCAACAGGGGCCACCTGTTTTCGTTGCAAAAAAAATATTTCATTACGGGAAAGCGTGCCATTTTTTTCACAGGCTGTTTTTGGCGAATAACGAAATATGACGATAATGGAATATTATTCCGTCAAAGCTGCTTTATATGCCACTCCATTCATCTCGGCGCGCACTATTTTCATAACTTTTATTTAAGGCAAGCCACGTTAAACAAAAGCTGAAATAGTTATTGCATAATAATTTTTATTTCATCCCAGCTGTTAAATCCATGACAAATAAATTCTGTGAGCCATCCCATAAAGCGAGCATGGCGCCATGTTCATCCAGCCGCGCACGGGTTACGGTTACAACGTGAAACAATCTACCGGATGTTCAATATCAGGCCAGATTTCTCGCCAATCACTACGCAATACACAGTGAGTTTGCGTACCTTGGATGTATGACGCAGAAACCCTATCGACCCGATATTCCGCCGAGCCCAAACCTGCTTTATCAAGGAGCATTTTATGTGTGCCGTGCCAAATACCACACCACGCAGACAATTCCCTACTGCATTTACCATTCTGTTTCTTATTATGTTACTGGCCATTGCGCTGACCTGGATAATTCCGGCGGGCGCCTATGCCAAGCTCTCTTATAATCCGGCCAGTGAAAGCCTGATGGTCAATAGCCCACAGGGGGAAATAAGCCGACTTCCCGCAACCCAGGATGCCCTGGCAAAACTCAATATCAATATTGCGGTGGAGCAATTTACCAACGGCACCATCCGCAAGCCCATCGCTATCCCCGGTACCTATGAGCGACTGGCCCAAGCGCCCAAGGGGCTTTCCGACGTGGCGGTGAGCATGGTCAAGGGTACCATAGAGGGGGCCGACATCATTGTCTTCATCCTGGTACTGGGGGGACTGATCGGCGTCATCAACAAGACCGGCGCCTTCAATGCCGGGCTGGTCGCCCTCTCGCGCAAGACCCGGGGCAATGAGTTCCTGTTTGTGGCGCTGGTCTGCTTTGTGATGGCGTTGGGGGGCACCACCTGTGGGCTGGAAGAAGAGGCTGTCGCCTTCTATCCCATCCTGGTCCCCATCTTTCTTGCGCTCGGCTATGACTCCATCGTCTGTGTGGGGGCCATCTTCCTTGCCGCCTCCATGGGCACCACCTTCTCCACCATCAACCCCTTCTCGGTTGTGATCGCCTCCAACGCCGCCGGCATTCCCTTTACCGAGGGGCTGATCTTTCGCGCCATTGGCTGTCTGGTGGGCACCCTGGTGGTGATCAGTTATCTCTACTGGTACTGCAAGAAGATCAAGGCCAACCCTGCCTTCTCCTACACCTATGAGGACAGAGAGAGTTTTCGCGCCCGTTTTCTCAAAGAGGGCTCTATGGACGAAGGGGTGCCCTTCACCCTGCGCCGCAAGATCATTCTGACCCTGTTTATCCTCGCCTTCCCGCTGATGGTGTGGGGCGTCTCCATGGCCGGTTGGTGGTTTCCGCAGATGGCGGCCTCCTTCCTGACCATCGCCATCATCATCATTTTTATCTCGGGTCTCAAAGAGAAAGAGGCGGTCGAGGCCTTCACTCAGGGGGCGTCGGAGCTGGTGGCCGTCTCCCTCATCATCGGGCTGGCGCGGGGGGTCAATCTGGTACTGGATCAGGGGATGATCTCGGACACCATTCTGGCCTACGCCTCCGATCTGGTCTCCGGCATGCACGGCGCCGTGTTCGCGGTGGCGCAGATGCTGGTGTTCACCCTGCTGGGGCTGGTGGTGCCCTCCTCCTCGGGGCTCGCAGTGCTCTCCATGCCCATCATGGCGCCGCTGGCAGATACCGTGATGATCCCCCGCTATATCGTGGTATCGGCCTACAACTGGGGGCAATACGCCATGCTGTTCCTGGCACCCACCGGACTGGTGCTGGTCACTCTGCAGATGCTCGGCATCCAGTTCAACAAGTGGGTCAAGTTCGTGCTGCCCATGGTGGGCTTTGTGTTGGGATTTGGCGCCCTGATGCTGGTGGCGCAAGTGATGTTGGCCTGATGGAACTTTGATATATGAGTGACAACACCCCGTGCCTGGCGCGGGGTGTTCTTTTGTCAGCCTTAGTGGCGTACCCGCCCCTGCTGGCGGAAGCAGTAGAGTCTAAGGCTGATGTCGGCGATATCGGCAGGAAGCTCCTCTCCCTGCTCGGCCAGGGGTCGGTAGAGGGATGAGAGCAGACGTTCGGCCTGCTGCACCGTGATGATGTTGGCCTGGATGGCCGGAGTGATCCAGCTGGGTAACATTGACATATCTCCCCCTCGTTGATCCGGTGATCTCGGGTGAATCTCTTCATTTCAGGTCTTACGCAGTTGTCTGCCGACCCGCTCACCCTCTGCTTCACCCAATCAAAGCAAAATGCTTGCCGTGATCTCTTATCGGCCAACATCCGATGGGGCTGGAGCCATTTATCAACCACTTGCGTGGCCATCTCAACGAACAGAGCCCTTGTTCAGACCTCCCTTGACCTGTCCCCGTCAGCACTTTGCCACTCTGGCATTCTGCTCACCGCCCGCTTTGCAAATTGCGACTCGAATTGCCCCTTATCACAAAAGCAAAGCCCGCCATGCGTCGGAAACTGGTCACTTTTAGTCCGTTGTCGCCAAAGCCAGATACTTTTTCATGGTGGCTGTTTTTTGACCTTGCCAGTGCCTGTCGCAAGCCCATCCCCCTCGCCTTGTCCGGCCAACCGGTTATGACAAGATGGCGCCAGATTGGAACAGCCCGTATGGGTATGCAGGAGAACCATAAAATGAACAGATCCATGATGGCAGGTATCGGTATTGGCATCGCCTCGGCCCTGGCGCTCTCGGCGGCGGCCAGCGGCTCCCTCTTTACACCCCAGCCCACCTTTGCTGAGGTGATCGCAAGCAAGCCGATCACCGAGACCATCAAGACCCCCCGCCAGGAGTGTCGCAACGTCACCGTGACCCACCGCAAGCCGGTACAGGATGAGCACAAGATCCTCGGCACCGTGGTGGGCGCGGCGCTGGGTGGCGTGGTCGGCCACCAGTTTGGCGGCGGCAGCGGCAAGAAGGTGGCTACCGCCGCCGGGGCGGTCGCGGGAGGTTATGCCGGCAATCAGGTGCAGGGCAATATGCAGGCGGGCGATACCTACACCACCACCGAGCAGCGCTGCAAAACCGTACAGGATACGAGCGTCAACACCATTGGTTATGACGTGACCTATCGCCTCGCAGGTCAGGAGGGGGTGATCCGCATGAAGCAAGCCCCCGGCGCCACCATTCCGGTCAAGGAAGGCAAATTGGTGATCGACCAGCCAAAAGTGTGATGTCTCCAGACCCCACTCAGCAGCAGGCCCGCCTCTTTCGAGGCGGGCCTGTGTTTTTGGGCGGCTTGATTTCCTTTTTTCAAACAACGGCACGCACCACTCACGGCACCCGAACTATCACCCTTTGCAGCACTTCTTCACCGCCCGCACCACGTTCTGATAACCGGTACAGCGGCAGAGGTTGCCCGACAGCCCGCGGCGGATCTCCGCATCGGTCAGCGGACGACGTTCGGTCTTGTCGAGCAGGGCGGCGCTCGCCATCACGAGGCCCGGGGTGCAAAAACCGCACTGCACCGCCCCCTCGTCGATAAAGGCCTGCTGCACGTCGGAGAGCTCGTTCCCTTTGCGTTCCCCCTCCACGGTACGAATGGATTTGCCATCGGCCCACACCGCCAGATAGAGGCAGCTGTCGATGGCAGTACCATCCACCCGCACGGTACAAGCGCCGCACTCACCGACACTGCACCCCTCTTTCACGCTGATAAGCCCCTGCCCGCGCAAAAAGTGGAGCAGCGACATGGTGGGCGGCACTGCATAGGAGTAAGGCTTGCCGTTGATCTCGCACTGGATCTCCACGGCGGGACAGCTTTGCGGTTGCATCATAGGATCTTCCCTCCGGCACGTTCGACTGCGCAGGCGACCACCCGCTGCGCCAGGGTTTTGATAAGGTGCAGGCGAAACTCCTTCTCCGCCCGCCAGGAGGATCGCGGCGCCACATCGGCCACCACAGCCTCGGCAATCGCGGCCAGTGTGGCGCGAGTCAGGGGTTGCCCTTCGGCTGCCGCTTCTGCGTGAGGCGTGCGCACCGGGGTCGGGGCCGCCACCCCATAGGCCAGCCGCAGGCGCTTGAAGTGACCATCCTCAATCTGGCAGTAGGCGGCGCAGCCGATGGTGGCGATATCCATGGCATCGCGCATGGCGTATTTGAAGTAGTGGGAGCCCACATGGGGGTGAGAATCCGGCGCAAAGTGGAACGCCACCAGAATTTCCGCCGGTTGTAGCGCCACCTTGCCGGGACCGGTGTGAAAACCGGCGATGGATATGCGGCGCGTACCATCGGGGCCGGCGATTTCCAGCTCCGCTTCCAGCGCGACAGTCGGCGCCGCCGAGTCTGCACTGGTGGCGCCGTTGCAGATGTTGCCGCCATAGGTGGCGACGTTGCGGATCTGCGGGCCGGCGATGGTGGCGGCCGCTTCAGCCAGCATCGGCAGGCGGCGCTGCACCAGCTCGTTTTCAATCAGCTCGGTAAAGGTGGTGCCGGAGCCGATACGGATCGATCCGTCCGGCAACTCGCTCACCCCTTTGAGTTCGGGCAAGTCGTGAATATCGACGATATGGCGATAGGCGGCGTTGAGGTGATGCAGCTGGATCATCACATCGGTGCCGCCTGCCAGCAAACGCGCCTCGGGGTCAGCCTGACGCAGGGCGACCGCCTCGGCCACACTGTGCGCCTTGTAGTAACGGGCAATATCAAACATGGTGTTGCTCCTCCCCTGCTCCCTCGCCAATCAAACCCGCCGCGACAAACTCCCGGAACAGGGTCTTGGGGGTGATGGGCAGCTCGTTGATGGCGACGCCGGTCGCCATGCGAATGGCGTTACGGATGGCGGGGCCCGGCGAGATGATAGGCGGTTCCCCCAGGGATTTGTGGCCATAGACCGACTGGGGCTCGTAGGTCTGCACGAAGTCGCATTCAAGCTCCGGCAAATCCAGCATGGTTGGGAACTTGTAGTCGAGCAGGTTGGGGTTGCGCACCACACCGGTCTTGGCGTCGATGATCATCTCCTCGAACAGGGACCAGCCGATCCCCATCCCCATGCCGCCATGCACCTGTCCCTCCGCCAGCTGCGGATTGAGGATCTTGCCTGCATCGTGCAGGTTGATGATGCGATTGATGGTCACCTTGCAGAGATCGATATCGACGCTGAGATCGACAAAGGTACAGCCGAAACTGGGCGGGTTGGTGGTGGTCTTGTGGGAGACCTCGGAGGTGATCTGGCCACCGATGGTGAGGTGGTAGTAGGCGTTGACCGACACCTCGGCGACGCTGATCAGCACCTTGTCCGGCGCACCGGCCAGCACCACGTAGCCGTCGATCAGGGTGAGCGATCCCACATCCTGATGGCAGAGTTGGGCCGCCAGCGACAAAATGCGGGCCCGCAGCTGCAGCGCCGCCTGATGGATGGCGGGGGCCGCCACATAACTCTGGCGCGAAGCGAACGAGCCAGGATCATAGGCGGTGATGTCGGTATCCTGGGTCGAGATGACCCGGATCTGCTCAAACGGAATGCCCAATGTCTGGGCCGCCATCTGGGCAAAGACGGTATCCGATCCCTGCCCTATCTCTGTGGCGCCGATCTGCAGATTGACGGTGCCATCCTGATTGAGCAGCATGCGGGCACCGGCAATTTCGACCCCCACCGGATAGGTGTTGGAGCCGTAGCTAAAGCACGCCACCCCGATGCCACGCCGCACCCGGCTTGCCGGATCCTGCGCCAAGCACTCGGACTTGAGTCGATCCCACTCGAACATCTCGCGACCACGGATCAGGCAGTCGGGCAACCCGGCGCTGTAGATGGTCTTCTGGTTGACCTGATTGACGTCGCCTTCCCGCGCAACGTTGGCGATGCGCACATCAAGCGGATCCAGCCCCAGTTCGGCGCAGGCGTCATCCAGCATGCACTCGAGGGCAAAGATCACCTGCGGCGCGCCGTAACCGCGCATGGCACCGGCAGTGGGCAGGTTGCTGTAGAAGGTTTTGGCGTCGTAGCCAAAGGCGCTGCGCGGATAGAGGTAGCTGATCTTGTTGCCCCCGGCGCTGGCGATGGAGTGGCCGTGGGAGGCATAGCCGCCGGTGTTGGAGAGCACGTCGAGCTGATAGCCCTTGAGGGTGCCGTCGCGGTTGAGGCCTATCTTGCCATCGATTGCAAAGCCGTGGCGGGTGCGGGAGGCAAAAAAGCACTCCTCCCGGCTCAGGGTCACCTTGACCGGCACGCCGCCGAGCTTGTAGCTCAAAAACGCCGCCATCGGCTCTTCCAGCACATCCTGCTTGTTGCCAAAGCCGCCGCCCATATAGGGCTTGATCACTCGCACGCTAGACCAGGGCAGGCCGAGGGACTTGGCCACCCGGCTACGCACTATCTGGGGGATCTGGGTACTGCTGACCACGATGATGTGGTCCGGCTGATCCATATAGGCGTAGCAGGTCACCGTCTCCAGATGGCAGTGCTGCACCACCGGCGTCCGGTAGTGCCCCTGAAACTGCAGATCGGCCGCTGCGATGGCCTGCTCCGGGTCATTGGCACGAAGCTGGCTTTGGCGCAGCAGATTTCCGCTCGGGTGGATGGGATAGGCATCGTCGGCCAGCGCACTTTCAGCATCCGTCATCACCGGCAGTGGCTCGTAGGTTACATTGACCAGGGCGGCAGCCTTCTCGGCCACCAGCGGATCGCGCGCCACGACTATGGCGACCCCATCACCAAAGTGGCGTACATGGTCGGTGAGCAGGCGGCGGTCTTTCACATCCCGTTTGGCCTCATCGAGGGACCAGGCGTGACCGGCAGTGCGAAAGCAGGTGGTGGGGACATCTTCATGGGTAAACACGGCTTCGACCCCGTGCAGGGCCAGCGCCTCGGTCGCATCGATGGCAAGCACCTTGCCGTGGGCAATATTGCTTCGCACGTACTTGGCGTGGCGCATCCCGAGCATGATGTTGTCATCGGTATAGCGGGCGCTGCCGGTCACCTTGGCCTCGGCATCCACCCGCTTGAGCGGTAATCCTATGGACATATGCAAGTCCTTTTTCGAATGGAAAAATCTGGAACCGGCATAAAAAACAGCAAGATATGCGCCTGTTTCCCGTCATCGTCAGGATAATGGGGAGAAGTGTGAAGGGGATCCCATCTAGCCCGCTTTTGTTGGCCCGAAGCGACAAGCCAAGGGCAGCCCCTGAGCAAACGGGGCACATCAGCGGTGAAAAAAGCGGCAGAGCGAGGAGAGCAAGGGTGGAAGCCTATCAATCTGGTAGGATGATTTATCAAAATGGTATCGCGATGCCCCCCCCCAACTTCGGAAACGGCCTAGGCGTGATGCCTGCGTGGGCGGGCTAAAAATAACAGGTATAAAAATGGGGCCGCCAGAGCGACCCCAAACGGGAGGGTTATCCCTAAATAGCCCACCCCCCAGCATAAAAGAGCACCAGCGCCAGGGCGATGACCACGGTGCCAACGTTGAGCTTGTGCCACTCCTTCGAGCAGATGCGGCCGATCACCAGCGAGCTGAAGCCGAGCATGATGCCGGTCACGATGTTGCAGGTGAGCACGATAAAGACCGCGCACACCAGCCCGGACATGGCCCCGACAAAGTCATCGAAATCGAGCTTGGTGACGTTGCTCAGCATCAAGAGCCCCACATACATCAGGGCGGGTGCAGTGGCATAGGCCGGCACCAGATAGGAGAGCGGCGAGAGGAACAGCATCAGCAGGAACAGGCCGCCAACCACGGTAGCAGTCAGGCCGGTTTTGCCCCCCGCCGCCGTGCCCGCCGCCGATTCGATATAGACGGCAGCTGGCGCCGCCCCCACCAGACTGGAGAAGATGCTGCTGACCGAGTCGGCACTGAGCGCCTTGCCGCTGTTGATGATGTGACCATCCTTATCAAGCAGGTTGGCCTGCCCCGCCACGGCGCGGATGGTACCGGTGGCATCGAATACCGCCGTCATCACCAGCGCCAGCACGCTGGGCAACACCAGCGGCGAGAGGGCCCCCATGATATCCAGACTGAAGATGAGGGACTTGCCTTGATCGTCCGAGAGACTCGGCAGGGCGAACAGCCCCTGATAGGTCACCGCCGGATCGAAAATAAGGCCGAAGATGGAGATGGCGATGATCACCAGCAGGATCCCCCCCGGTACTCTCAGCTTCTCCAGCCCGAAGATCACCGCAAGGCCGATCAGGGACATAATGACCGGCATAGAGGTAAAGGCTCCCAGCGCCACCGGCAGCCCCTCCAGCGGGTTCTTGATCACCAGCCCCACCCCGTTGGCGGCGATAAGCAGCAAGAAGAGACCAATCCCGATGCCGGTGCCGTGGGCAATCCCCATCGGCAGGTTGTCGAGGATCCAGCTACGCACCCCGGTCACCGAGATGGCGGTAAACAGCACCCCCATCAGGAAGACGGCCCCCAACGCCACCGGAATGGGGATCTGCTGCCCGAGCACCAGACTGAAGGCAGTAAACGCCGTGAGGGAAATAGCGCAGCCGATGGCCATCGGCAGCTTGGCCCAGAGCCCCATCAAGAGCGAGCCGAACCCCGCCACCAGACAGGTGGCGACAAACACTGCGCCGGGGGGAAAGCCCGCCTTGCCGAGCATGCTCGGCACCACGATCACCGAGTAGACCATGGCAAGGAAGGTGGTGAGGCCCGCCAGCACCTCCTGTCTGACGTTGCTGCCCCGCTCGCTGATCATAAAGTAGCGATCAAGAGCCGTGAGCGGCTGTTGCTTTGCTGCGCTCTGGCTGGCGTCATCATTGGCCAGCTGTTCCACGCTGTTTGTCCTGCTGTTTGCTTGGGTCATACCCAACTCCTTCACACGCGCCTGAATGTTCCATGACGAAATGGCGACAGGATCTGCGGGTCTGCCGAGCGCCAGTCTGATGAGACACAGGCGATGGCGGCAGAGGATGCGACAGACAGACCAGGGCTGGCAGCCTTGACTCAAACGTTTGCCTTGCTGGTCAAAAAAACCGGGCCATTTCACGTTCTATGCGGGGAGATCCCCTGTGGTGCGGCAAGACTGGCGCCCCTGTGGGGCACGCCAGCCGCCGTATTCGTTGGGGCTGCGCCGCGGCAGCCCACTCCAGCCCCTACCCCCGTTCATGCACCAGTTGGCCATCCACATAGGTGCGGTAGATGGATCTGTCATCCCCCAGGGTCAACAGCACAAAGAGCTTGTCCCGCAAGGTGGTGGAGTTGTCATAACGCAGCTGCTGCAGCGGGGTGGCGACCGGGTCGAGCACCACGAAGTCCGCCTCCTTGCCCACCGCAAAGCTGCCGATCTTCTCGTCAAGCCCCAGCGAATGGGCGCCGCCCAGGGTCGCCAGATAGAAGGCCTGATAGGCCGAGAGCCGCTCGCCCTGCAACTGCATCACCTTGTAGGCCTCGTTGAGGGTCTGCAGCATGTTGAAGGTGGTGCCGGCGCCTATGTCGGTGCCCATCCCCACCTTCACCTGCTTGCGCCACGCCTTGTGCAGCTTGAAGAGGCCACTGCCGAGATAAAGATTCGAGGTGGGACAAAACGCGATGGTGGATCCGGTCTCCTTCAGGCAATCCCACTCCTGTTCTTCCAGATGGACGCAGTGGGCAAACACACAGTTGTGGCCGGTCAGGCCATGCTGGTGATAGACATCGAGATAACCCTTGTGCGCCGGAAAGAGGGATTTGACCCAGGCGATCTCGTCCTTGTTCTCGCACAGATGGGTGTGCAGATAGGTGGTGGGAAACTCTTCGCGCAGTCGCCGCGCCATCGCCAGCTGCTCGGGTGTCGAGGTGGGTGCAAATCGTGGTGTGATGGCATAGAGCAGGCGACCATTGCCGTGCCAGCGCTCGATAAGCTGCTTGCTCTGCACATAGCTGCTCTCGGCGGTATCGAGCAGATAATCGGGCGCATTGCGATCCATCATCACTTTGCCCGCGATCATCCGCATATTGATGCGGCTGGCCGCCTCGAACAGAGCGTCTACCGACTCGGGGTGAACGGTGCCGAACACCAGCGCCGTGGTGGTGCCGTTGCGCAGCAGCTGCTTGATAAAGAAGGTGGACATCTCGCGGGCATACTCGAGATCGTTGTAACGCCGCTCGGCCGGGAAGGTGTGGCGGTTGAGCCACTCCAGCAGCTGCTCGCCATAGGCCCCTACCATCTCGCTCTGGGGATAGTGAATGTGGGTATCGACAAAGCCCGGCACTATCATCTTGCCGCGATAATCGCGCACCCGTACCTCGGTCGGAATGCGAGCTTTTCCCTCCTCCCACTCACCAAACCAGTCGATGCAGCCGTTGCGAATGATCAGCAGGCCATCCTCGATAAGGCGCGCGTTGGACTCAATCTCCTCGGGCTGATCCACCACCCGTGTGATATCGAAGAAGCTGCCGCGTACCGCTTTGACAGAGTTGTCGTTTTTCATAACCGTTTCCCTGTTTTTCTTGTTCTGTTGACGTTTTTGCCGGTTTAGCCGTCAGATCCGTTCCACTTGCGGCGCCACCGCCTGCCCGGGCACTGGCTCTGGTGACCCCTCACCCTTGCTGGCCGATGACAGGCCCGCACTGCGGGCGGTAAAGATCACATCCGGCTTGTCGCTCAGCTGGATCACCTCCACCGCCTCGGCATCCCTGACGGCCACCCTGCGTTTGCGGCTTTGCGGCAGCACCAGATTCATGATGATGGCGGTGATGCCGCCGGCGCAGATGGGGTTCTCCACCAGCATGTAGATACCCGCCGGCAGCACCTTGAAGACGTTCGGGTCATAGGAGACCCCGAGCCCAAGACCAAGCGAGGTGGCGACGATCAGGGTCTCCCGTCGATCGAAGCCGTGGCTGATGATGATGCGACCACCGGCGATGGCGATCATCGAGAACATGATGACCATGGCGCCCCCCATCACAGGTGACGGTATGGTGGTAAAGAAGCGCCCCACCACCGGGAAGAGCCCCAGCAGCACCAGGATGACGGCGATAAACTTGCCCACATGGCGTGACGCCACTCCGGTCATCTGGATGACGCCGTTGTTCTGGGCAAAGGTGGTGAGTGGCAAAGAGCCGAGGGCCGAGGCGATCACCGATACCAGACCGTCCGCCAGCACGCCGCCGGAGAGCCGTTTTTGAAACTCGGGGCCCTGAATATCCCGGTGAGAGACCATGGCGGTGGCGGTGATGTCCCCCACCGCCTCCAGCACGCTCAACAGATAGATGGTGCCCGCCAACATAAAGGCGTGAAAATCGAAGGAGAAACCGTACTTGAACGGGATAGGCACCGTAATAAGCGGCAGGTTCTCAAGGGCGGAAAAATCCACCATACCGAGCATCAGGGCCACCGCATAACCCACCAGCAGGCCGATTGCAATGCCGCTCATCCGCAGCAGCGGGCTTCGGCTGCAGTTGAAGGCGATGATGACGCAGAGCACCAAGAGCCCCAGCCCGATGTTCTCGTATTTGCCAAAGGTGCCGCTGCTCATGGCGGAGAAGCCGCCGCCAAAGTCGATGATCCCTACCTTGATAAGGCTCAGACCAATCATCAGCACCACTACCCCGCTCACGGTCGGGGTGATCACCCGCTTGAGGTAGGGCAGCACAAAGGAGGAGCCCATCACCAGAAAGGCACCGACAAAGGAGACCCCGAGCAGAGTCGAGACGATCAGCTCCTCGTGGATGCCATCTTTTTTCATGGCGCCGCCGAGGGCGATCATCACGGTGACGAAGGAGAAGTTGACCGACTGGATGGAGAGCAGCCCAGAACCGATGGGGCCATAACGGTTCACCTGCAACCAGGTGCCGATACCGGAGGCGATCATCGCCATGGAGACCAGATAGGCGGTGATCTCGGTGGAGAGGCCCAGGGCGCCACCGACGATCAGCGCCGGGGTCACCATGGGAACAAAAATGGCCAGCAGATGGGTCACTGCACCCATCAGGGTTTGATAAAACGGGGGTTTGTCTTCCAGCTCGTAAATGAGATCCGAGTGCTTGCGTGTTGTTTTAGACATCGTGTTTGTCCCATCACACAGAATGTAGGCGGAGTACTCATTCCGCCGTCAGGCGCTGGGGGCGAGCTGGCGCCCGCCCCTCACCTTTTCTTTTGTTATGCCGACACTTTTTGCTCCAGCTTACCCAGTTCGCGCAGGATCTGCTCCGGCGTGAAGTGCCACTTGCGCAGCCAGACACCGCAGGCATCGTGGATGGCGGTGGCAATGGCGGGCGCAGCCCCGTTCACCCCGATCTCCGAGATGGACTTGGCGCCGTAAGGGCCGACCTTGTCATCACTCGGTACCAGGAAGGCCCGGAAGTCGCGCGGAATATCGCCAATCTTGGGCGCGCCATAGCTCTTCAGATCCCGGGTGAGCGGGATGCCCTTGCTGTCGTAGCAGATCTCCTCGCTCATGGTGTGGCCGATGGCCCGCATGGTCGCCCCGTAGATCTGGCCGAGGGCCAGCTCCGGGTTGATGGGGGTGCCGCAGTCGAGCAGGGCGTAGAACTTGTCGAGGCGGATCTCGCCGGTTCTGACGTTGACCGCCACCTCGGCGAAGTTGGCGCCATACGGGAAGGCAAGCTCCGAGGTGATGTAGCTGGCAGTGCCCACCAGAATACCGAAGCCGGTACCGGTCTCGGCCTTGTGGGCCAGCTTGGCGAGGCTCACCTCCCCCAGCTTGCCGCGTACTATGCCCGGGTGAACCAGCTCCACATCCTCCACCGGCTCGCCCAGCATGGCGGCGCCATGGAACAGGATCTTCGCCTTGAGGTTCTCTGCCGCCATCTTGGCCGCATTGCCGGAGAAGCAGGTACCTGACGAGGCGTAGGCCCCCTTGTCGAACAGCGCGTGATCGGTATCGCCGGAGATCACGTGCACATCGCTGAGCGGGCAACCGAGCACCTCGGCGGTCAGCTTGGCCACCACGGTATCGAGGCCGGTGCCGATATCGGCGCCACCGGAGTGGACGATAAAGGTGCCGTCCGATTCCAGTTTGACCATGCAGTTGGCCTGATCGATGTCCGGGATCCCCGATTTTTGCATGATGATGGCGACGCCACGGCCGATGCGCCAATCCCCGTCTGCGGGTTTGGGGCTATCCCAGGCAATCAGTTCGCGACCCTGTTTGAGGATGGGCTCGAGGGCGCAGCTGGCGGCGTGGGGTACAGAAGTGGGCATCTTGCCCTCGCCGATGGCCCCCAGCACCTTGAGGATGTCCCCTTCATGCACCCGGTTGTGCTCCACCATGTCGAGCTGATCGATCCCCAGTTTCTCGGCCAGCTCGGCAATGGCCATGGTCAGCGCGAAGTTGCCCTTGGGCGCGCCGTAGCCCTGATAGGCGCCGGTCGGGCAGATGTTGCTGTAGTAGGTGTTGACGGTAAAGCGCACGTTGTCGCACGGATAGAGCGGCAGGGAGAGCGCCGGGCCGTTGCTCGGCACCGTCAGAGAGTGGTTGCCGTAAGGACCGGTGTTGGCGCGAAAATCCATCTCGATGGCGGTGATGGTGCCATCTTTCTTGGCCCCTACTTTCACCTTCACCTTGGCCACATGGCGGGAGGTATTGCTGATGAACTCCTCTTCACGGGTGTAGCGGAAGGTGACCGGACGGCCGGTGACCCTGGTCGCCCAGGCGCACACCTCTTCCAGCAGGATATCCTGCTTGGAGCCAAAGCCGCCCCCAACCCGCTCCTTGATCACATGCACCTGGTGCTGCTTCATGCCGACGATGCGCGCCACCTGACGACGCACGTGCCAGGGCACCTGAGTAGAGGCGTGAATGACCAGACGATCGCCATCCATGTAGGTGAAGCAGATGTGCGGCTCGGTCGGGCACTGCTGGGCCTGGGTCGATTCGTAGGTGCGCTCGACAATCTCGTCCGCCTCTGCAAAGCCTTTGGCCACGTCACCGATCTGGCCATGGACGCTGGCGGCCAGGTTCTCGTGCGGGCGGGAACCGATGGGGAAGTTGATGATCATGTGCTCGTCGCCACGGCGTACCGAGCAGGCGTTCTGCTGCTCGAGATCCGCCGGAGCGCCGGCCATGTAGACGATGGGCTCATCGTGAACCAGCGGCGCATTGGGGGCCATCGCCTCGTCAATGCTCATGACCGCCGGCAGCACTTGATACTCGACCTCGATGAGCTTGAGCGCGGCCAATGCGATGGCTTCGCTCTCGGCCACCACGGCGGCCACCCGGTCACCGACGTGACGCAGCTTGCGGCCAAACATGCGGCGATCCAGCGGTGACGGCTCGGGCGCGCTCTGGCCACCCGGGGTGTAGTAAATATCCGGGCAGTTGAGGTGGGTGATGACGTGCACCACCCCCGGCATGGCTTCGGCGCGGCTCACGTCGAGTTTGGTGATCACCGCATGGGGATGGGGGCTGCGCAGCATCTTGATGACCAGCGCATCCTCGGTGACCCGATCCTCCACGTAGCAGGGTTTGGCCTGCACCATCTTGGCGGCGTCAACCTTGGGGCAGCTCTTGCCGATGTGGCGCAGATCGTCGCGAAACTCGGGGGCAATCTGGCACAGGTAATCGGGATCCTTCATCCGTGAACTGGCAAGCTCGATGGCCTGATAGAACTGCTGGTAGCCGCCGTCCCGGTGAAAGAGACCCGAGAGCGCGTCGTCGATTTGATCACGGGTCGGTTCGGGATGGCGATCAAGCAGGTCGGTGACGATGAGCGCCGCAGCCGGATCGTTGTAGCCGGACTGCACAACTCCAACGTCCACCATTGCCTGCTGCACCAGACTGAGCTGGTTCCAGCTGCCCAGCGACTCGGCGGTGCGCACGTCGGCTCCATCCAGCTGGGCGGCGATCAGCAGGGAGGCATTGATCACCTTGCCATTGAAAAGAATGGCGTCGGAGCCGGCAAAGCCAAAGCCGTCGTCGCTGTTGCGCACCGAGTGCATCCGGCACTGGTTGAACAGCACCCGCTGGGCATTCTCGCCAGCCGGGGTGATGACGGTGCGCAGGGCACCGTTCAGTGTGAAGTTGAGTTCCATCATGCCTGTACCTCCTGCTGCTGGCACTCCACCAGCAGATCCGCCACCACTACCCCGCTGATATAGCGCTTGTAGGTCACGCTGCCGCCGAGATCCTCACGGGGCGCAACCAGCTCGCTCACGGCCGCTTCCAGCGCGGCATCGTGCAGATCGCGGCGCTCCAGATCCCGCAGGCGCATCGGCTGCGGAGTAACGCCAGCGACGGCCACCCGCATCTCGCCAATGCTGTCGAGGGCTACCGCGGCGGTCATCACCGCCAAGCCGTCGGCGTTGCGGCTGATGCGGCGAGTGGCGCAGCGCAGTTCAGGCTCCGGCAGCACAACTCCGAGCACCAGGGCATTGCGCTGGCCCGCCAGATAGGCGTCGATGGGTTGCAGCAGGTTGTTCTCCAGCACGACCACGGCTTCGAGCACCAGCAACACCGTCAGCAAGGGGGAGTCCTGCTGTTGGCAGGCAAGTTCGCCACCGAGGGTGGCCTGATTGCGCAGATGGCGGGAGTAGACAAACCCCAGCGCGTCGCACAGGGCGGCCGGAGTACGGGGATCATCTTTCAGGGTCTGCAGGGTGACGGTAGCGCCGATATGGAGCTGGCCATGCTGTTGCTCAATCTGGTTCAGTCCCAGCTTGTCCAGTGAGATAGCGACCTTCTTGTCGGTGCGAGTCGGAGCGGCGTTAAGCTTGCTGCCGCCTCCCATGTAGACGGCGTCGTTGCCGAAACTGGCCTTGAGTTCCAAAGCCTGACCCAGTTGCTCGGGTCGGAAAAATTGCTCAATCATGTGTCGTCCTTACTCTTGCTGCCCGCCGCCGGGGTGATCCACAGGGCGGGCAATCCGGTCCAAAACTGTGGAAGGTGGCCTTAGGCCAGCTGATCCATCCGTTGCCACAGGCGGCTCGCCACCTTGCTGGCCTGCTCATAAATGGGCGCGACATCGAACGGGAACTCGCGATCCTGATAGACCATGCGCCCCTCTACCATCACGCTGTTGACCGAGGATGAGCCCATGCCAAAGGCGAGATGGCCGCCGAGGTTGCGCGGGGCCAGCGGGGTCGGTGCGCCGTAGTCGCAGATGGTGAGGTCGGCCTTGTAGCCGGGCTCCAGGCGGCCAAATTTGGCGCCGAAGTTGCGCTCCAGCAAGGTGTTGCCGTTCCAGAGGAAGCGGGCAAAGCTGTCTGGCCACAGCGCGCCACCGGCATCCTTGTGCTTGAAGTAGGCGAACTTGAGCTCTTCGAGCATGTCGGAGCCGATACCATCGGTGCCGAGCGCCAGATTGCGATACTCCGGCAGGTGCACGTTGTAGCCCACATGGTTGTTCATGTTGGAGCGGGCGTTGTGCACCAGGAAGGCATCGCGGCTGTTGAGCAGCTCGATGTCGGCCGGGCTCAGGTAGATACCGTGGGCGACAAGCGACTTGCTGTCGATAAGGCCAAACTCGTCCAGCCGGGCGATGGGCTCCTTGCCATAGTGGTGGTGACCGTGAGCCATGTCGTAGCGGTCTTCCGCCACATGGATATGCAGACCGCGACCGGTGACCTGCACCGCTTCGCGCAGCATGGCCAGCCCCTCGTCAGGTACGGTGAAGGGGGCGTGAGCGCCGATATGGGCCTCCACCAGATAGGGTTCGTTCCCCTTGGCTTTGGCCGCATCGATCTGTTGGGCGAACAGGATGTTCTCCTCTACCCCGGCCTGCAGCTCGGCGAGACCGCCGTTGCGATCCGTAGTCTCGAAGCAGGTCATGCCACGCAGACCCGCCTCCATAAACCCTTTGCGCAGCACATTCAGGGAGCCCTTGATGAAGTTGGGCGACGCGTGGTGGTCGATCACCGCGCTGCAGCCGCTCTTGATCGCTTCCAGCGAGCAGATGAGACCGCTGTAGTAGAGGGACTCCTCATCGAGCGCCCGATCGAGCCGCCACCAGAGGTTTTTCAGAGTGGAGATAAAGTCCGGGCTGGGGGCGATGTTGGCCATGATCCCCCGCGACAGGCCGGAGTAGAAGTGGTTGTGGGCACAGACGATGCCCGGCATCACCAGCTTGCCGCCCATCTCCCGATAGTTGGCCTCCGGGTAGAGGGCCCGCAGATTGGGCCCCACCGCTTTGATAAGCGATCCTTCTATGGCGATATCCACCCCTTCCAGCACCCGGGTCGGCTCCAGCTGGACGGCGGTGACGTTCTTCAGAATAAACATGGTGTGCTCCTTCGCTTATTCGTTATTCGCTCAGGCCTCGACGGCCCCCAGCAGGTAGTGGTGATGAGCATGGACATGGCTGATGATCCGGCACATGTCGCCAAGGGCCGCTGGCGCATCCTTGATCCGGCTCTGGGCGTCTATGGTCAGGCGATAGGTCTCGCCATCCTGACGCACCCGCAGTTCGCCACCGTCAGCCAGATAGAACCCGGGGTTGCGGCTGTTGTCGAAGTCCTCGGGCAGGCTGAAGATGGTCACCTTGTCCTGATAGGGCTTGCCCTGCCACGGGCAGAACTGGGCGCAGTTGCCACATTCGTTGCAGTAGGCATCCAGGTGCAGGGTCTGGAACTGATCCTTGAAGCCCGGCACCGCAATGGCGACGTTGGCCCGGTTGGGGCAGACATCCACGCACTTGCTGCAGAGGTAGTTGCACTCGAGGCAACGGTGCGCCTCTTGCGCCACGAATGCATCGCGCTCGTTCTTGTCAACCATGGTGACGGCGATGCTCCCCTTGCGGCGGTAGATCTCATCCTTGCCCGACGGCTGGATGGTCACTTCACTCTGCTGGCTGGCGACATGCTCGCGAGAGAGCACCAGATCCGCGGCGCGGCGGGCACCACCAATGGCGCCGACAATGGAGGACGGGCCGCTCTGCACGTCACCGATGAGGAAGACGTTGCGACGGCTGGTTTCGCCGGTCTGGCCATCCACCTCGGGCCAGCCATCGCTGCCAAGAGGAATGCCCATGGCTTTGAGCACCTCGCAGTCAGGCTGCTCGCCGATGGCGGTGATCAGGGCATCCATCTGCATCACTTCGGTCTGCGCGGTGGGCACCGGACGGCGGCGGCCCTGCTCGTCAGGTTCCCCCAGCGCCATCATCCGCACGGTGAGCTTGCCATCTTTCTCAAAGCGATCCGGATTGGTGAGGAAGCAAAAACGCACCCCATCCTCCACCGCTTCCAGAAACTCCTCACGATAGGCGGGCATCTCTTTTTCGCTGCGACGGTAGATCACGGTGACATCGCTGACACCCGGCACCTTGAGGGCGGCGCGGGCGCAGTCCATGGCGGTGTTACCGGCGCCGATCACCGCCACATGGCGGCCCAGCGGCAGCGGTTTGCCCTGATTAAAGCTGCGCAGGAAGTTGAAGGACTTGTAGACCCGATCATGCCCCCCTTCTAGACGCATGCCGCCATTCTTGTCGGCACCGATACCAACGAAGACATAGGTAAAGCCCAGGGCGTGCAGCTTGTCGACGGTGAGCGCCGGATCGCAACCAAACTCGAACTTGACCCCGTGGGCGGCGACAAAGTCGATATCGTGCTGGATAAGCTCAGCCGGGATGCGGAACTCGGGGATAATGTGTTTGACCACGCCACCGGCATCCGCTTCGCGCTCGAACACGGTGACCGGGTGGCCGGCGCGGGCCAGGAAGTAACCGGCGGAGAGACCGGCCGGGCCTGCACCAATCACCGCAACCGGGTGCTTGTCACCGCTGCCTGCCGGCTTGTGCCAGCGGGCCTTGTACCCTTCCCAGCCGCGCTCCAGCGCTACTTTTTTCAGCTCGCGGATATTGAGAGGGCTGTCGTAGTCGAGACGGGTGCAGTTGTACTGGCACTGGTGATCGCAGATGTGGCCGGTGATGGCAGGCAAGGCGTTGCGCTGATAAATCAGCTCAAGGGCCGCGACATACTCCCCCTCGCCCATCAGGCGAATGTACTCGGGGATATCCTGATGCACGGCGCAGGCGGTGACGCAGGGTGCCACATAGCAGTCGGTCAGCGGCAGACCGCCCCCCACTTCGATGCGATCGTCGGACTTCCACTCCTTCTGGGTGTAATCCATGGTGAGCGCCTTGGCGGCAAGCGCTTCCAGCTTCGCCACATCCACCTGACTCATGGCCCAGCTATCGGAGGCATCGATCTCTTTGAGGCACTCGATCTGGCGCAGGTAGCCACCCGGTTTCAGCAGGTCGGTGGCCATGGTGATGGGACGAATACCGGTCTCGAAGATCGCGGCGATGTTGAACTTGCTGGCGCCACCCGAGTAGGAGATGGGCAGCTTGCCATCGAAGGCGCGAGACAGCACGGCCGCCACGTTGATGGAGAGCGGGAACAGCGCACGGCCGGACATATACATCTCATCCCCCGGCAGCGCCCCCTTGCGGTTGATGGTGCCAAGGGTATTGGTGAGCTTGACCCCGAAGGTGAGCCCCTTCTCGGCCCCCAGCGCCATCAAGCGAGTCAGCATGGCTTTGGCCTGATCCAGCTTGAGGTCGTGATCGAACGACTCTTCGCTCAGACCAATGTAATCAAAGCCGCAGGTATCGAGGATCTCGCGCACCCGCGGGTAGCCCAGCAGGGTCGGGTTCAGTTTGACGAAGGTGTTGAGTCCCTTCTCTTCCAGCATGTAGCGGCAGATGGCCTCAATTTCGTTCGGCGGGCAGCCGTGCATGGTGGAAAGGGTGACACCGTGCACCAGATTGGCCGGGATGCGATCCACCAGCTGTTGCAGGCGATCGCGCCGCGCCCCCAGCCCCAGCTCGGCAATAAACTGCTCGTCGGCCACGAGGTCACGTACCACCTGCTGGTACTCGGCAAACTTCGGAGTGCTGCTGGCATCCATCAGGCTGTGGATAAACTGCTGCATCGGTGGCTGTTTGATGCCATCGAGGTTGTAACCCACGCTCATGTTGAAGATGAAGGACTTGGCCTCCCCTTCAAGACGCGGGTCAAACACCTCCTCCAGCAGGTAGAGGGCAAACCAGGCTTTAAGATACTCGTCAAATGCCTTGGGCAGGGTGAACTCGGTAGACCACTCGGTATTGAAGCACTCATCCTCGGCATCGATACAGGGCTTTTCCAGTTCGAGACGGTCCAGGATCTGCACCGTCTTGAGCTCGATAAAGCGCCCGCCGGTCAGCCAGGAGGTGACGATATTCTGGGCCAACTGGGTATGGGGGCCGGCTGCCGGGCCAATGGGGGTCTCGCAGGTTTCACCGAACACCTTGATCTTGCGCTCGTCCTGCTTGCGATAAAATTGTGCGGCGGGAATACCGAAAATGCTCTGACTCTCTTTATATTCCGCGAAAATACGGGTCAGCAGGTTCTTGAACGGAACGGGTCGCATAATATCGCCCATGGCTATCTCCTTGCAGCTGTTCTGCCCATTGGCAGCATGAATAAATGGGGTATCCCGCACGGGTGTTCCCCCTTGGCAAGGAGAGGAGCAACTATCAGGCCACTACAGTTACAAAACGAGCTACAAAACTATTTTTTACGGTAAAAGCGTGAGACAGCTCCAATTAATGGAGAGAATTTACGATGCCACCATTATGGGTATTGCGAGTAGTTATCAATCACTCTGGAATTTACTTAATGAGCAGTTCAAAAAGAACTAGCCCTATCAGATCAAGTGCGAGAAATATCACTTTGATACGCCATTTATCTCCCCGTTATCTTTTTAAACTGGGTTGTTTCGTGGGCTCGCTCTCATTTTCAAGAATGCCACCCAGCAGCGCCTGATAGCGCTCCGGGGTATCCACATCAAACAGGATAGCGGGGCTGTCAACTGGCACCATACGGTGTGGATGCCCTTGCAACCAGCGCCGTACCGACGACTGCACCGGGGCCGCAGCCAACTCGCGGGCAAGGGATTTTGGCAGCAACACCGGATGGCCAGCCTCCCCCTGCCAGGTGGGAAAGAGTGTCTCACAGCCCTGTGCCTGCCAGAGCTGTTGATAGACCTCGCGCGGGATACAGGGGAGATCCCCGTGGCTGATAAAGAGGTAGTCAGCGTCACTGGCCGCCAGGGCGCAGCGGATGGAGCTGCCCAGCCCCTGCCGATAGTCGGGATTGTGGACGACAACAATATCCGGCCGTGATCCGTAGCGGGCTTGAAGCTCCTCGCCACGATGGCCCACCACCAGAATAACCCGCTGACAAAAAGCCAGGGCATTTTTGAGACTTGCATCAAGCATTGTCCCCTGGCAATAAGGTAGCATCATTTTCCAGGTACCCATTCGGGAAGATAAACCCGCCGCCGTTATTATACAGTCACACTGCACTTGTTCCTGGCAACGTTGTTTTCCACTCCCTTCGATATTTATTTTGGTCGTCATTATGTCGCACCCACACGTTGTTGCTGTCGCATTTCTAGATATAGATCCGCTATTAAACCCGCTCACCAAAAATATTGATAGCCATACCACCTTAATTAGCCTCTGCGGGGCCGGCGGAAAAACCAGCACCCTGTTCTGGCTGGCGGAATATTTTTATCAACAGGGTAAAAGGGTGCTAATTACCACCACCACCAGGATGTTTCTGCCTGCCCCGTCACACTATCGGGAATTGATCCTGGAAGCCGATCCCGTCCGCCAACTGACCCGCTGTCAGCAACTGCCCGATGAGCCGACTCTGGTCGCCCTGTTCAGCCATATCGATCAGGCCAGCGGCAAGGTGGCGGGCCCCACACCCCAGCAGATTGATCTCATCAAGGGGCAGCAGCGCTTCGATCTGATCCTGGTCGAAGCGGATGGCGCCAATCACAAGTTATTGAAAGTGCCCGCTTTGCACGAACCTTGCATTCCCCAGAGCAGTGATTGGGTGATCGCCCTGACAGGCGGCGCCATGGTGGGGGCCAAGGCCGACCCGCAGCAGATCCACCGCTGGGCAGAGCTTCAGGCCCTGTGCGGGATAGAGGCCGGTGACCCCCTCGACTGGGCCCTGTTTCACCAGCTGCTCTCCCACCCCGAGGGACTGTTCAAGGGCACCCCGGCCAGGGCGCGCCGGATCTGGTTTATCAATGGGGATTATCAAAATGAGGCGTCGTGGCTCGATGAATTGATAAAGCTGCATAGCCGCCACCCCGAGATCTATGCCGTCTGGCAGGGGGCGGTTCGCGAGCCACAGCCCATTCGCCACGCACTCGGTTACTTCGCTCAGGATGAGGCTCAGCCGCCTCGCCCATGATGGTTTAAGGATAAGAAGAGGTACCTTATGAATCTGTTTGCACACGCAGCCCGACTGGAACAGGAGAACATTCCCTTTGCCATTGCCCAGATCATCGAGAGCCGTGGCTCCACCCCCCGCCATCAGGCCCAGATGCTGGTGATGGCCGATGGCCAGATCCTCGGCACCATCGGCGGCGGCATGATCGAGCGGCTGGTGATCGAGGAAGCGATGGCCGCCATTGCCGAGCGCAAGCCGCGCATCTTCCACGGCCGGATGGCCCGCAACGGCGAACATGCGGTCGGGTCGGACTGTGGTGGCGCCATGTCGGTCTATATCGATGTCTATGGCCTGCGGCCACGGCTGGTGCTCATTGGTGCCGGTCACGTCAACCGGGCGCTGGCCCATGCTGCGGCGCCACTGGGTTTTGATATCCATGTGGGCGACTGTTTTGAAGGGAGCCTCAACCCCGATCACTTCCCCGTCGGCACTCACCTCAAACAGGCTGATACCATCAGCGCGGTGATCGAAGCACTGGCCATCGAGCCCGCCAACTTCGTTATCATCGCCACCAACCATCAGGACAAGGAGGCGCTGGAGCGGCTCATCAATCGCCCCCTCGCCTATCTGGGACTGCTCGCCAGCAAGCGCAAGGTGCAGACCTTCACCCAGGCGCTGCGCCAGCAAGGGGTGAGCCAGACCCAACTGCAGCAGCTGCACGCCCCCATCGGTTATAACATCGGAGCCGAAACCCCCGAAGAGATCGCCATCAGCATCCTCGCCGAGCTGCTGCAGGTGAAAAACGGCAAAGCGGGTGGTCTGATGCAGGACGATGTGCGCCTCAAGCGGGATCAGCTGGTGGTGATGCGTGGCTCAGGCGATATCGCCACCGGGGTGGCGCTGCGCCTGCACAATGCCGGTTTCAAGGTGGTAATGCTGGATCTCGACAAACCCACGGTGATCCGCCGCACTGTCGCCTTCGCTCAGGGGATGTTCGACGGTGAAACAAGGGTCGAGGGAGTGCGTGCCAAGCGGGTCGAGAGCGTCGAACAGGCGTTCGAGCAGCTGGATCGGGGCGTCATTCCGCTGCTGGTTGACCCCGACTGCGCCACCCTTGCCGAGCTCAAGCCCCGCTATCTGGTGGATGCCATCCTCGCCAAGCAAAATCTCGGCACTCACAAGGAGATGGCCCCCATTACGGTGGCCCTTGGCCCGGGGTTTGAGGCGGGGCGCGACTGCGATGCGGTCATTGAGACCAACCGTGGCCACCATCTGGGCCGGGTCATCTATCAGGGCCCTGCCCAGCCCAATACCGGCATTCCCGGGGTGATCGAGGGGCACTCCGCCCGCCGGGTGGTGCGCGCCCCCGTCGCCGGAGTGATGAAGAGCATTATCAAGCTCGGTGATCTGGTGCAGGAGGGGGATGTGATCGCTCACGTGGGGGACGCCCCCATTATCGCGCCGCTCTCCGGCATGGTGCGAGGTCTGCTCAGCGATGGCATCGAGGTGACCGTCGGCTTCAAGATCGGTGACATCGACCCCAGAGGCGAGCGGGCCGACGCCACTACGGTATCCGACAAGGCCCGCGCCATCGGCGGCGCCGTGCTGGAGGCCATGATGCATCTGGCCCAGCGCCGATAACGGCTCTTCGCGTCCCCTCACCAAGCCAAAAGCCCCGCCATGATGGTGGGGCTTTTTTCGGCCTGTCGGTTGATGCAGCTCCTTTACATCAGGAGAACCTGCCTCACGACCGGGTTCGTTGCAATCGCCAGGCTCGCACCGCCAGCACAACCAGAGTGATGGCGGTGAGCGGCAACACAAAACCGGTTAGCGCTGCACTGAACTGACCTTGCAGCGGACTGGATGTGGCGTGGAGGATCAGCCAGCAGGTGTAGCCGATGTAGTAGGCCAGAAACAGGGCCCCTTCCCAGCGGGCGATGGTGTAACCGGTAAAGAAGATGGGCAGGCAGGCAAGCGCCACCGCAATCATTACCGGAATATCGAACTGAAGGGCGGTGGCCGACACTTCAAGCCCACCGGGAGTGACGATGGAGGTGAGCCCCAGCACGCAGAGGATATTGAAGATATTACTGCCCACCACGTTCCCCACAGCGATATCCCGCTCCCCGCGCAGGGCTGCGACGATGGAGGTCACCACTTCGGGCAAGGAGGTACCGGCCGCCACTATGGTCAAGCCGATGATCAGATCGCTCACCCCGAAGTAGTGGGCAATCTCAACCGCACTGCCAACCAGCAGACGGGAGCCGAGGATCAGCAGACCCAGACCTGCGGCAATAAAGAGCAGATTGCGCAACCAGTTGCCCGCCGTACTCGCTTCACGGGTACCAAACTCCTGCTCGTACTCCGCCTGCACCGCTTTGTTTTCCCGTCGACTCTGGACAAAGAGAAACACGGTGTAGGCGATGATGCCGGCAAACAGCAGCGCCCCTTCCAGTGGCGCAATACGGCCATCGTAGCCCAGCAACAACACCAGAAAAGAGACCACTATCATCAGGGGAACGTCGAGACGTACCAGTTGCTGGGAGACGGTCAACGGTACGATCAGTGCCGAAATACCTAAAATAAACAGCACGTTAAAGATATTGCTGCCGACCACGTTCCCCACCGCTATCCCTGCCTGCCCCTCGAGGCCAGACTGGATGCTCACCGCCAGCTCGGGAGCACTGGTCCCAAAGGCCACTATGGTCAATCCCACCACCAGTGGCGATATCCCCATCATGGTGGCGAGGCGAGATGCGCCCCGCACCAGAGATTCGGCCCCCACCACCAGACACACCAGGCCTACAGCCAACCACACCAGCGTCATCATACGGTCTCATCCTTGCCGTTAGGTTCGTTGAAATAATCACAATAAATCAGATACCTGTGCTCCAGCACAGTCAGACCACGCCATTGTAACGAGGGGCTGGTCCCCTGTCGCGGGCTCTTTTGAGTGCTGTTTATCGTGCCACTGGCAGCCCAGTCACCACTCAACCGTGCTTGATACGGGTTTCCCCCGCCACCGACACCACGGAGCGCTTGCCCTTGCGACTGATGACGAGAAGCGCCAGCACGATAAGGGCGATGCCGCTCCCTTCCACCGGCCCCGGATTTTCGCCCAGCAGCCACCAGGAGAGCAGCACACCGGTCACCGGCACCGCCAGGGTGCTGAGGCTGGCGATACCCGCTGGCAGTTTTTTCAGTACGAACAGCCAGAGACTCCAGGCGATGGCGGTGGCGAAGATGGCGCTATAGGCCAGCGCCCCCATCACGTAGGGCTGCCAGTCGATGGGGCGCTCCGGCACCAGAGCCGCCACCAGCGCCATCACTATGGTTGCGTAGATCATCTGCCAGGTGGTGAGGGACATCAGATCCACCCCGGGATGGCGGGCATACATCCCCTTGGCGATGATGGCGCTGATCCCCCAGCAGATGCCGGAGAGGATTGCCAAGAGGGCACTCTTGAGGGATTCAAGATGCAGCAACCAGGGCTGGATCACCAACAGCAGGCCGCAGGCCGCCACCCCGACAGCCAGATAGTGGAGCTTGCGCATCCGCTCGCCGAGAAAGAGCGCCGCGAAGATCACCACCCAAAACGGCATGGTGTAACTCAGAATGGCCACCTTGCCCGCCCCGCCGCTGATCAGCGCCCACTGGGCCAGCCCCACCATGCCACAAGTCTGGAACAGGGCGATGGCCAGGGTATAGCGAAACGGGGTGGGCTTGAGATAACGGCGGCCACGCAGGGCCAGCACCAGCAACAACACCAATGAACCGCACAGACAGCGCAGGGCGGTGAACTCGAAGGCCCCCGCGTAGAGCATCACCTGCTTCATCACGATCCAGCTGTAACTCCAGATGGCGGTGAGCAGGACGAGTCCCCCCAGCGCCGCCATATTGATCTTTCCGCTCATTTGCTTGTTACTCACCTCTTGTCACTCATTGCGCCGGGTCAGCTCTCGACGTCTTGCCCGCGCTTGAAGGCGGCCATCTTACGCCGCTCATCCTCCGCTGACCATGACTGCCCCAAAATGAACAAGGGGGCCGACGGCCCCCGCGATCACACTCAGTCCGAGCTGGAACGCCTAGCGGCTGATAAGGGTTCCCGTCTTGCCAGCAATGCCGTCGGCGGCCTTCTCCAGCAAGGTGATCAGGGATTTGCGCCCCGGCATGGAGGTCGCGAATGAGAGTGCCGCCTCCACCTTGGGCAGCATGGATCCCTTGGCAAACTGCCCCTGCTCGATAAAACACTGGGCATCTCCGACGCTCAGCTGATCGAGCCACTGCACATCGGGTTTGCCGAAGTTGATGGCCACTTTCTCTACCGCGGTAAGGATGATCAGCATGTCGGCGTCAATCAGTTCCGCCAGCTTGGCACTGGCCCAATCCTTGTCGATCACCGCACTGGCACCGCGCAGGTGATTGCCCTCCCGCAGCACCGGAATGCCGCCGCCACCGACGGTGATCACCACCTGACCGGCGGCCAGCATCGCTGAGACGGTCTCTTTCTCGATGATATCGACGGGTTTGGGGGATGCCACTACCCGGCGATAGCCGCGACCGGCATCCTCTTTGAGCCGCTCGCCCTTGGCCATCAGCGCCTCGGCCTCTTCCTTGCTGAAGAAACCGCCGATGGGTTTGCTCGGGTCAAGGAAGGCGGGATCGTTTTTATCTACCTCCACCTGGGTCACCAGAGTGGCGACCGGCTTGTGGATGCCGCGCTCCAGCAGGGCTTCGCGCAGGGCGTTTTGCAGGTCATAACCGATATAACCCTGACTCAGGGCCACGCAGACCGACATGGGCAGATGGGGCGCCTTGGAGTCATGACGGGCCGCCACCTCGAACGCCTGCTGGATCATCCCCACCTGCGGGCCGTTGCCGTGGGTCACCACCACCTCATGCCCCTGGGCGATCAGGTCGGCAATGGTGCCCGCCGTGCTCTGCACCGCCTTCATCTGCTCGGGCAGGTTGTTGCCCAGCGCATTGCCACCAAGGGCCAGTACGATTCTCTGTTTCATTTTGTTATCTCCAGTGATGGGGCAAGCCGGCGCGATACCGGCCCACCTTTCGTTGTTCACATAACCTTGCTGCTCTGCGTGTTTCGAACGGATTGTCAGCCAGCCACTGTGGGGCAAGGCGAGTGCAGCTCCGGCGCCAAGGCCGGATCAAAGGGCGCTCTGGCCAGAAAACGGCCGTGACCACGCCGCCCCAGAAACTCGCCATCGCGAGCGACTATCTCGCCACGACTGAGGGTCATCCTGATCCGGCCCGAGCAGTGCATCCCCTCGTAGGGGCTGTAGTCGCCGTTGTCATGCAGCAGTGGGTGAGAAATCACGGTGTCACCGCGGGGATCCATCAGCACCAGATCAGCGTCAGACCCCGGTTGCAGGCTGCCCTTGCGCGGCCAGAGGCCAAACAGGCGCGCCGGGTTGGCGCTGGTGAGAGCTACAAAGCGGGACGGCGAGATGCGCCCGCCCAATACCCCGTGGGCAAACAGCAGCAGCATCCGGTTCTCGACCCCGGGCAAGCCGTTGGGGCAGCGGCTGAAATCGCCACCTGACAAGGTCATGCGCTGGGCGTGGGAGAAGTTGCAGTGATCGGTCGCCACCGTGTCAATGTCACCCGCAGCGATACCGACCCACAGCTTGTCCTGCTCGCGGCGCGAGCGCAGCGGCGGGCTGAGCAGATAGTCGACCCCGTTCTCCCGGTAGTAGCAGGAATCATCCAAAAGCAGATATTGCGGACAGGTCTCCACCCAGACTGGCTGGCCCTGACGGCGCGCCAATTTCAGATACTCCAGCCCCAGTCCGTTGGAGAGGTGGACGATATAGAGCGGCGCATTGCCAGCGAGCCCCGCCAGATTGATCATCCGGGCCACCGCCTCCGCCTCGCACTCCAATGGGCGGCTTTGCGGGTGATACCAGGGCTCATGATGGCCAGCGGCCAATAGGGTCGCACGTCGCGCCGCGATGGCGGCATCGTTCTCGGGATGGACGGTGGCGAGCGCCCCCACCTCCTTGAGGCGGGCCAGGGCGCGCAGCACGTCATGGTCCCCCAGCTTGTACTGGTAGGTGAGGTAGAGCTTGAAGCTGCTGATCCCCTCCTCCTGCACCATGGCGGCCATCTCGTGGAGGATGGCGTCATCCACATGCTGGATCACGCCGTGAAAGCTGTAGTCGATCACCGCCTGATCGGCGGCGTAGTCGTGATAGCGGGCCAGCTGGTGATGCAGGTTGCACCCCGCCGGGCCAAATCCCATGTGATCGATGATGGTGGTGGTGCCACCACAGGCGGCGGCACGGGTACCGCTGAAAAAGTCATCGCAACTGCGGGCAATCCCGGCATCAATGTTGAAGTGGGTGTGGACATCGATACCGCCCGGCATCACGTAGCAGCCGCTGGCATCGATCACTTCGGTCTCGCCATCGGGCTGGATAGCGGCGGCGCGCGTGCGGATCACCCCGTTCTCGATCAGCAGATCCTGACGATATTCCCCCTGCGCATCGACCAGCACACCGTTTTTGATCAGCCGTTTCATTCCCACCACCTCGAACATCACTTCAAACAGCAAAGCCCCGCCTCAATGGAGACGGGGCACTTGCCACACTTGCAACAGCCGGGCGGTGATGAGAGTCACCACCCGGCAGACCCCTTACTTGTCCAGCTCGGCCAGATAGAGCATGGGGATCACGGCGTACATGGCGGCGCACTTGACCAGATGCTCTTTCCAGGTCTTCTCGTTCGGTGCGTGGGCCTCCGGCTCTTTACCCGGGCCAAAACCGATGACCGGAATACCGTGGCGACCCATGATGGAGACCCCGTTAGTCGAGAAGGTCCACTTGTCCACCACCGGCTCCTTGTTGAACAGCTCGCGATAAGCCTTGGAGAGGGTTTTAACGGTGATGTGATCCTCTTCCACCTTCCAGGTCGGGAAGTAGCACTCGGTCGGGTAGACCAGACCGGTGTAGGCCGGACGGTCGTACTGATACATGGAGACCTCGGCACCGGCGGCTTGCACCGCAGGCAGGGCACGGATCTCGTCGAGCGCACCTTGCCAGGTCTCGCCCCAGGTCAGACGACGGTCGATGGAGACGGCGCAGCTGTCCGCCACGGCGCAGCGGCTTGGCGAAGTGAAGAAGATCTCGGAGACGGTCAGGGTGCCCTTGCCGAGGAAGTCATCGTTGCCAAGGTTTTGGCTCAGCTCCTGCAATTCACCGAGGATCGGGCCCATCTTGAAGATGGCGTTGTCACCGCGCTCCGGCGCGGAGCCGTGGCAGCTCACCCCCTGCACTTCCACACGGATCTCCATGCGGCCGCGTTGGCCACGGTAGATCTGGCAGTCGGTGGGCTCGGTACTGACAACGAACTCGGGGCGGATCTTGCTCTGCTCGATGATGTACTGCCAGCAGAGACCGTCGCAGTCCTCCTCCTGCACGGTACCGGTCACCAGCAGGGTGTACTGATCTTCCAACCCCAGATCCTTGATGATCTTGCCCGCGTAGACCATGGAGGCCATGCCGCCTTCTTGGTCAGATGCACCGCGGCCACCGATGATCTCGTGATCTTCCATCCCCTCATAGGGGTCAAAGGTCCAGTTGGCGCGGTTGCCGACACCCACGGTATCGATGTGGGCATCCATGGCGATCAGGTGCGGGCCGTGGCCGATATAACCCAGCACGTTACCCATGGGGTCAATCTCGACCTTGTCGAAACCAACCTTCTCCATCTCCTGCTTGATGCGCAGCACGACGCGCTCTTCATCGCAGCTCTCGCTCGGGATGGCGATCATATCGCGCAGGAACTGACTCATCTCGGCCTTGTACTGGTAGGCCTTCTCCAACACCATTTCAAACGGAATTTGCTTGCTCATTGTGATTCTCCATAACAACTGAGAGTGCGCGGCCTGTTCGTCGGCAGCGCCCTGTGCCCGTTACCGCACCCCGTTGGCGAGGCGCGATCAATGCTTCAATTCGTGTCTCTGCTCTCGCAGGGATTACTCACAGCCGGGGTTAATCGCAGGCAGGATGCTTGCCTTCCCACACCACTTCCCGGTAGTGGGTCACATCGGTGTCCCCTTCGGTGTTGATGATCAGCACCACGGAGTCGCGACTTAGCCCGAGGCGCGCCATCAGCGCCGCGCGATCCGGGTGGTGACGTACTGCCGCCAGCACGCCGGTACCGACCGAGCCGGACTCACCGGAGATGATGCGCGGATCATTGCCAAGGGGGTTGCCGAGCACTCTCATGCCCAATGCCGACACCTTGTCGTGACAGGAGATGAACTGGGTGGTGCAGCTTCTGAGCAGCGGCCAGCCGAGCGGATTGGGTTCACCGCAGGCGAGACCGGCCATGATGGTGCGCATGTCGCCCCCCACGTTGACCATCTCCCCCGCCACACCGGAGCGGTAGATGCAGTCGGCCTGATCCGGTTCGACCACGATACTGTGCAGGTTTTTCGCCCCGAAGCAGTCCACCAGATAACCGAGCACACCGCCCGCCAGCGCACCAACGCCAGCCTGCAGCAACACGTGGGTCGGCTGCTTGATGCCCATGGCCTGCATCTGCTCGACCGCTTCGTCGGCCAGGGTGGAGTAACCCTGCATGATCCAAGTCGGGATCTTGGTGTAGCCCTCCCAGGCGGTGTCCTGCACTATGTGCCAGCCGCGCTCTTCGGCCATCTTCATGGTTAGGCGCACGGTGTCGTCATAGTTCATGTCGGTGACGATGCACTCGGCACCGAGATTGAGGATGTGGTCAACCCGCTCCTGGGCCGAGCCCTTGGGCATGTAGACCACCGCATGCTGACCCACCTGCTTGGCGGCCCAGGCAACGCCACGACCGTGGTTGCCATCTGTGGTGGTGGCGAATGTCATCGGCTCCTTGATGGTGCGTTTGATGAGATCGAAGGAAAAATCCTCGATGGCCACCCCGTACTTTTCACAGAGCAAGTTGGCGATGGCATAAACGCCACCCAGCATCTTGAAGGCGTTGAGGCCAAAGCGCTTTGACTCGTCCTTGACCAATATATTTTTCACCCCGATATAGGCGGCCAGATCTTTCAGGTCGCACAATGGGGTCGGTTCATAACCGGCCAGTTTTTTATGAAAAGCGCGAGCCTTTTGTGCTTCGGCGCGAGAAAACAGCGGAGATGGCTCGGCGGTAAAAAAGCGGTTATCGGCAATATCCATCTTCAGCGAAAATTGGGACATGCTTACCTCACTAGGCGTTACCTGACAAAGAGCTGCCTCGCCGGGAGATCCGTTATTCAGATACCACGGGGAGAAAACTCGAAATAATGAATTCGACAGTATGGGCAGGATGAATATTCACCCTGCCCTGCCGTTATTTATTTCACCCGCTTTTGCGCCTCTTTAATCAGATTTTCCAGAGTTTCTGCCGGGGCGGAAAATTTACGGGCCATGATCATGGCGGCGATAATATAGGGCTTCCAGCTCGCCTCTTTGTAAGTGGCGATACGGTATTTCTCGAATACCCCTTCGGTCACTTCGCCCTCTTTGCAGGAGACGCCGGAAATATCGGCCGGCAGGCAGTGCATATAGAGCGCCTCGCCCCCCTTGGTGAGCTTCATCATCTCCTCGGTGCAGTGCCAATCCTTGTGCTTGGCGTTCTGCTCAAGGCAGTGTTTCTCCAGCTCCTTGAGGCCGGCGTGATCATTGGCGCGCAGCAACTCGGTGCGCTGCTCCATCACCTTGTAGGGGGCCCAGGACTTGGGATAGACGATATCCGCATCCTTGAAAGCCTCTTCCATGGAGGTGACCTGACGGAAGCTGCCGCCGGAGGCCTTGGCGTTCTCTTTGGCCACTTCGATCACATCCGGGATCAGGTCATACCCTTCCGGGTGGGCCAGGGTCACGTCCATACCGAAACGGGTCATCAGACCAATGATGCCCTGGGGCACGGAGAGCGGCTTGCCGTAGCTGGGGGAGTAGGCCCAGGTCATCGCAATCTTCTTGCCCTTGAGGCTCTCCAGACTACCGAAGTGCTCCTGTAACCAGGCGAGATCAGCCATCGACTGGGTCGGGTGATCAATGTCGCACTGCAGGTTGACCAGCGCCGGACGCTGGGGCAGCACTCCCTTCTCGAACCCTTCATCCAGTGCGGCGCCCACTTCGCGCATATAGGCGTTGCCGGCACCGAGGAACATGTCGTCACGGATCCCGATGGCATCGGCGCAAAACGAGATCATGTTGGCGGTTTCACGGACGGTTTCGCCATGGGCGATCTGGGATTTGCCCTCATCCAGATCCTGCTGGGCCAGACCGAGCAGGTTCAGCGCAGAGGCGTAAGAGAAGCGGGTTCGGGTGGAGTTATCGCGGAAAACCGAGATACCGAGCCCGCTGTTAAACAGTTTGGTGCAGATATTTTCGGCGCGCAGGGTCTTGAGGGATTCGGCCAGTTTCAATACCAGCTCCAGCTCCTGAGGCGTTTGCTCCCAGGTCAGCAGAAAATCTTTTTCATGCAGGTTGGATTTGAGTGCTCTGATCTCTTTGATTAATTCGTTAACTGCTTTCATCGTTCGCCCCAATCATTGGATGAGATATGGATAGCTCCCCTTTCACTCACGATGTCACCAGCATCCCGGTTGTGGGTGAGCGCGTCGGTTAGCGTCGATATGAGGCAATCAATAACCGTGCCAAACCAATAAAATGCAGGCAGATATTAATAAATGACGAAAGTGTGTGATGCCACCCACAAAATCAGTGGCTATTTCAGCGGTTTATTCCATAAAAGGATGGATAGGGTGGCCAAGCGATAAAATAGCTGGGTGATAATAATCAGAGGCGATATCTCGGCATCGGTGAGAATTATCATCAAAGGTCAGTTTCAGGGGCTGAAATGATATCGACGGGGCTGTTGTTATCATTATGATAATGCCCGCAACACCTTTTCTCTTGGAATGATCTCTCCAGCGTTGACACTGCTGCTATCTCGCTTCCCCTGCACTCCCGTATCGCCTCTCGCCTTATCTTCCGGCCACATCGCTGGGCGCGGTTGGCCCAAGGTGCTAACGTGAATACGCCAGCTGCGCATCTGTCTCGGATGCTCAGAAGAGCCCGACGTTCACTGCCGCAACTGCGCGGAAGAACCTGCATGACTTACATCTTTGAGGGATTATCTATGTCCAGGAATGCCGCTCTGCTCATCACCCTGACCCTGCTCGGTATAGCCCCAGCCCACGCCATCAGCGCCAAATATGCCGAGCAACTGGAGCGATCCGGTTGTACCCAGGTTACCGAGGCGCAGGGCTGTGACATTCACAAAACCAAAGCGGAAAATGCCAAGGCGGGATTTGGCACGGCTGCCCCTGCGGCGGAGGGCGGTCTGAATCTGAGCTATGAGCAGAAGCTGGAGCGCTCGGGTTGCACTCAGGTGAGCGAGCTCAATGGCTGCGATATCAACAAAACCAAGGCTGAGAACGCGGCTACCGGTGTTGGCAATGCTCCGGCCGCGGCAACCAGCGCCAGCCCCTATGCGGGCAACTGGATCGCCACCTTCCCCCAAACCGGCGCCACCGTGGCCAATATCCGCATCGATGGCAAGGATCAGGTGTGGGTCAACGACAAGAAGGTCAATGCCAAGAAATCCGATAGCGCGCTGGTGTTCAAGGATGGCATGGTCATCTACACCATTCAGGGGGATCGCCGCATCAAGGGTGAAGATGGCTGGGTCGATAATGATGCCGGCACCAAGGGGCCCATCAACGCCAAGTAAGCAGCTGACCACGAAATGACGGGGAGCGCGGGCTCCCCGTTTCACCCCTGATTGCCCATCGCGTCCAATGACCAGCTCCGCCAGTGAGGGGCCAGAATCAATACCTCCTGCTCCAGCCAAGTCCCGTCTGTGATCAGTTTATCGAGCCAGGGAACGCCTGCCAGCGTGCCATGACCATCGACCTGATCAGCCTGCATCGTCACACGCCAGGGCACCTTGCCACTGTCCGTCGCAAAGGTGCGTACCGGACGGGCGTAATGATCCAGATAAGGTTGCAGCTCACAGGGAAGCCAGAGCATGGCCGGTCGATTTAGCTCGCGCGCCAGCTCGACGGCAATATCGATACCCCGTTGATCGAGATCGCCAAAATGTGCCCACTGCACGCCCGCAGGCAGCAGCGGGATCAGCTGTTTGGCCAGGGTGGTATTGCGACCGGGGGCAAAAAGCAGCAGTTGCCCGGGTTGCAGCGGGTAGTCGACAAAGGCCCCCTTGTTCTCCACCGTAATGACCCGCTCCCCTTGCCAGCCGATGGTCGCCAGCGTGCCCAGAGTCCGCTCCGGCAACGCCAATTCCCCCAGCAGCGCCATCATTGCCGTCATATCGTGCTGCTGACCCTGCTGATCGACCAGTGAGAGCGGTTCGAGGGTACGGATGCGGATCACCTCATCCTGCGTGAGCGCCAAGTTCGCAAGCTGTGGCGCTGTAAGGGGGGCTGATCGCGGATGCTTGCTGTCCCCATGCCAGAGGGCATAAAAGCAGGCCTGATTGAGCCGTGCAGGCAATCTCACTCCCAGACGTTGCAGCAGCTCACCCTTGTTCAGTTCGGTGTGCTCTGCCCGTGCCAGTTGTCCGGTCAGATAAGTCCGCCCCGCGTCGGTCAACACATAATGAGAACCTCGACCAACCGGCTTGATCCCGGCCACTGCCTGCAACAGATCCTTCAGCTCCCTACCATGCCGACTCTCAAGGGAGCAGCCCTTTCCGTTCTGGCTATCGAACAACCGTGCACACAAATTCTGTACCCGCACCTCATCAAACAGCGACATCATCACCTCTCCATGTGGCTTCATATGACGAAGTAGAGGTGATTTTCCCTGTCATTACCGTGACCGGCTTCGCAAGCGGTTCTTATCAGCCCCGCCATGCATGGCCCGTTACTGGTAAACCCGCCACAAAGGGCGCAAGCTGGTTTGATATAGAGATACGCTGCGCTCTTCGCAGCACGACAACGCGACCCCCGCTTCCACAAGGGCTTGCCATGACCGACGCCACAGACCCCTCGCCATCCTCTTCCTGGCATCTTTCGGATATCCGCGAGCTGGCGCACCTGCTGACTCTGGCGCTGCCCGCCGCGGTAGAGATCACCGAAGCGGTACATCAAGCGGTACTGAGCGGTATGGGACTCAAGGGACGGGATGAGGGAAAAACAGCGGGGATCACCGGGCTGGTCTACAAGGGGGTATATGGCGCCGCCAACACCCTGGGCAGCGGCATCAACCAACTACTCAGCCGCCTGCCAGCCACACCGCCGCCCCACCAGATCCCCGAAACCCCGAAACGTGCGGCCCTGATTGCCACGCTCAACGGCGTGTTGGGGGACAAGCTGGTCGAACACCACAATGCTCTCGCCCCCCCCATGACCTTGCGCTATCAGGGCAAGCCCCTCGATTGGCAGGCGATACCTGAGGATCTACCCCGCGAGGGACGGGTGCTGCTGATGATCCATGGACTCTGCATGAACGATCTGCAGTGGCAGACCGAGCATCAAGGCAAGCCGGTCAATCACGGGGAGCAACTTGCCAACGCGCTTGGCTATCAGGCTCTTTACCTGCGCTATAACTCGGGCCTGTCCATTGCACGAAACGGGCAGCTACTTGCTCTGTTGCTGGAGCAGCTGTTCGCCCACTGGCCGGGAGAGCTCAAAGAGATAACGATAATGGGCTACAGCATGGGCGGACTGGTTGCCCGCAGCGCCTGCCACCATGCCGGCGTGGCCGGGCTCACCTGGCCTGCGCACCTTACCAACCTGATATTTCTCGGCACACCACACCACGGCGCACCGCTCGAACATGCAGGTCACTGGCTGGAACAGTTGCTGCCCGCCACCGCCTACAGCGAACCCTTCGTCAGACTGGCGCGGCTGCGCAGTGCAGGCATCAAGGATCTGCGCCACGGCAAGGTGATCGATGAAGTGGCCCAACCCGACCCCGCCGCGCCCTTGCGCGATCCCCGCGTCCCACTCCCCTTGCCCTGCAGCGTCAACTGTTATGCCATTGCCGCGACCACTGCCGCCAAGCGCAGCCTGCTGGCCGACCGGCTGATTGGCGATGGACTGGTGCCGCTACGCAGCGCCCTCGGCCAGCACAACGAAGCGCGCCATCAGCTGGCTTTTCTGCCCGCCCATACCCTGATCGTCTATCGCACCAGTCATATGGCCCTGCTCAGCAGCCCGCAGGTTGGCCAGCAACTGCTGCGCTGGCTCAGCCCCTTGCAGTTATAGCGAGCTGGCTATTAAAGCAACAGAGTGCTGGTTCACAAAGGAGCCCTGTGGCACTCTGGGACGTCAAAGGGAAGACCCACACTGACACCTGATGTGTCCCCACTGCAAAGGAGCGCCACCGATGGCCAAAGCAAGCAAGAAAGAGATCAAAAAGAAGATCGCCGCTCGTCTTGAGAAAATTGCCAAGCATGAAGGCAAGATCAAGAAGCTGAAGAAGGCCCTGAAGTAGGGCCCATCGCATAAGAGAAACCGCCAAAAGGCGGTTTTTTCATCCTCCTTTTCGCCCCTTTACCACCGTTTTGATACCAATGACCTTGATGTAAACGCCTCAAGCGCAACTCAGCAGAACAACCCAGCTGAAACCACGCACGTTCTCATCACCGCTATTTGGTCTAACAGCGCCAATCGGGCGCCGCGCGCCCCCTTGCCAACAACTACCTTCAACGGAGTGTTTGATATGAGCCAGCAGTGGAGCGCCATATGTTCTCTTACACCCTCACCTTCAAGGATGATGTCGACCGCCTGACCGCCCCTGAGCAGGAGGTCTCCTTGCAAAGCCCTGCCCAGGCGGGCGATTTCCTTATCCTCTCCGACGGTAGCCGCCATCAGGTGATGTTTGTCACCCACAGGGCCAACTACAGCAGCCTCTATCTCGATAAAGGGGTCAGGGTGCCGCAAAGCTAGCGCAGCTCATCCCTCTGTGTGTGAAAGCAAAAGAGCGGCACCTGGCCGCTCTTTGATCTCTCTTTATGTGGATTTGCTGTCACAGCACCTTGATCACCGGTTGGTGCACTATCTCGACGTCGTCTTTATAGACCACCAGCTCACCCGGTGGCACGCCTCGCTCACCCAATACGGTGACGACGCACTCGTAGCGATAGGGTCCACTCGTGAACAGATAGGTATGATTGCCCCCCGTCCCCTCCACCCTGACGGTGCCATTTTTCAGCACCAGATCCGGCTTGTCAGCGAGCGTCTTGCCCTTGGCCCAGGAGGCGTAGCGATAGTGGCCATCGTCCAGCTCGTCGATGCGGATGGTAAATTTCTCGGTCTGCCACATCAGCGCGGGGCTCTTGTACTCTCGCACACTGGGATGCAGACCACTTTTCTGCCTGGCGATAAGCTCGGCTTTCAATTTGGCGGCCTGCGCCGTCTGATGATTGATACCGATCACCTTGCCATCAAAATCCATCCAGACCTCGCCACTGCCCAGCATGATGCCGCGCCACCCCATGGTCTGCCAATCCTGCCCGACCCGGGAGGTAGCGATGCTTGTTAAAATGACGTCATCAAATACCTCGTCGAAACGGGTCAGCATCTCCGCCGGGGTTTTGATGGCGGGAATGGGATACTCCTGCTTGAAGGGGTATTTCATTTGATTGGCAAGGGCCTGATGATCCCGGGCTTCAGCCGCATCGACCAACTGCTGTACAAAGGGGCGATATTCGGCCGGCAGCTGCTCTTCATCGGCTGATACGGGGAGTGCGGCCCACAATGTTCCCAGCAACAGCAGGGCCTTCAGCCCATAACGTCCCCGCACCTCATTGCTATTGCGGCCAAACAGTGCCCTGACATTCCATCTTGCCACTTTCATTCTGCCTGCTCTTCACATAACTAAAACGGCCAGCCGCTATCCGCAGACATTAGCTGGCGGACTTGAGAGATTTTTTAACGCGTTTGTGTGCCATCTGCCGCTTGAGCGGTGACAGGTAATCAATGAACAAGTTGCCATCCAGATGATCAATTTCATGCTGCATGACAATGGCCAAAAAATCGCTGCTCTCGATGGTGATCGGATTGCCTTTTCGATCCAGTGCAGATACCACCACCGAGCTGTAACGCTCGACATCCGCATAATAATCCGGCACGGAGAGACAGCCCTCTTGTCCAAGCACCTTTTCAGTACCGCTTATCACTTGTGGATTAATCAAAACCAGCGGCTGACCCCTGCTCTCGGACAAGTCGATAATAACGACTGCCTCTTTACGCCCGACTTGAGTAGCGGCCAAACCAATCCCGTTTTCCGTCGCATACAGGGTTGCCAGCATGTCATCGATCAGCCCCTGTACGGCAGCGATATCCTCAACTCGCTCGGCCTTTATCCTCAACCTGGGATCGGGAGCCGTCAAAATATTCAAAATCGCCATCACAACTCTCCATTAACCACTTTTTTCAATCCGAGGTCACAGCCCAACGGCCGGGACATGGAGACAAACGCCTGATCCTCTTCGACCACGTTGTAACCGAGGCGCTCATAAAACCGTATCGCCCCATGGTTCTCTGTGAAGCTGGACAAGGTGACCCGGCATTTCCCCTCACGCTCAGCCTCCTGATGCAACCGTTCCATCACGGCAGCGCCAAGCTGCCGCCCCTGATACTGAGGGAAAATGATCAGCAGATGAACATGCTGGGCATCCTCATATGGCTTGCTACATAACAGACCAATGCGCTCTCCCCCATGCAGGATCCACGAAAACCATTGCGGCCGATATGAGCTGGTTAGTCGGTCGCGTTGAAATAGGTCATCCCAGCCAAAGAGCGACTCAACATAGGGAAAAATCCCCTGTTTCACGGCAGTAAAGACCTGCTCAAATTCACTTTGCGGTACATCTACAAGCTCAATACCCATTCTCGTTCTCCCTGCCCACCTCATATCGACGCGCTGATGGTCAGCACCATCGTTTGGTATGCCTTCCTGCAATAGCAGGTTATACCACTACCACTGAACTTGAGCCCAAACCAAATCCTCATTTGGATATCTTATCCGTTAACAGGAAGATGAAAACATCTTGGATATAACCAGGAGAGAGTAACTAAAAATCAGAGGATTAGTAGATGCAGGCTGGCAAAAGACTGGCGTGATAACTTGCTTGAAACGCATCTTATCTCGCACTTGAGATATGAATAAAAAATCGGGCGCCCTGGCCCGAATGGATTAAGAGTAGCTGACCTCATCTAGGAAAATAAGCTGCAGTGGCTCTGCAAGCAGAGACTCAGCCTGAGCGGCAAAGGCCTGAAAATAGTCAGTCTGACAATGGCTATCCAACGCGGCTTGGCTGACGAATGCCTCACGCATGTAAAAGGTGCCTGGCTCATCCCGCAATTCAAACAGCACATAGTCCAAGTTACCCGGTTCGTGCCGAGTAGGCTCAATAAGCTTGATCAACTCCCGGCGCAGCTGCTCCCTCATACCGGCTCTAGCTTTAAGCACTGCGATGGACACCAGTTTCTCTTCATTCATCTTCATCTGCTCCGTTATAAGATCAATCATTCAAGTATTTCGATTGGGTGTACCTCTTGGATACGGAGCAGTGTAAGAGGGCAGACTTGCAGGATATAGCCATTCAGAATGGACACTCTGTTCACGCCACTGAACAAGTGGACTGCTAGAGCACCTCTATTTTTACATTGATAATCCCGTCACGAATATTGCCGATGGTGCTAAACGCAGATTTGGAGAGATCGATAATACGCCCCCTTTTAAAGGCGCCACGATCATTGACCTTGACTACCACGCTCTTGCCGTTGGCGAGGTTGGTGACCCGCACCATGGAGCCGAAGGGCAATTCCATATGGGCGGCGCTGTTGAGGTTGTTGCGATAGCGCTCGCCGCTGGCGGTCTTTTTACCGTGATAGCGGTCGGCATAATAGCTGGCATAACCGGTCTCGCTATAGCCGCGCCAGCTGCCGCCGTGGCTCTCGTCATAACGGCTGCTACAGGCTGCCAGCAGCAGGCAGACAAGCAACAGCCCCCCTTTGCAGGCCGATTGCACCACTCCCTCTCTCCCGATGCCGCGCATCTACTTCTCCTCGCTCACCTTGCCGGATAGATAGCCGACAGAACATAACGCATCGCAGTAACGGGGAGATTCTCCCCATACCGGCAAGCCACCGCAATGTAGGCGGCCCCTTGCCATCATGGGGCCCAGCCCGGTTGCCAACGCAGTGGTCACCGCGATTGTTGCAATAAACACTAGCTTTAAATCACAACTGTTGCACCCAAGAGACAATCAAGGTGCCACTTCACTGCTCTCGTTTGCCAACAAGAGCACGCAAACACCCTCCGATCTGCGTCCGCAACGCAGCACAACAAGAGGGGTACTTAACCAGAACCGGGCAAAGCCCGTTCATCCGCAGCCTTATCCCATCACAGGCAGCGCCGCTACTTTGCCATATTTTTCCAATAAAAAGGGAGGCGAATGCCTCCCTTTTCTTTTGCTATTTGCCCATCAGAGTCAGGCGATCAGCTTGTCGTCGGCAAAGCCGAAACCGCGCAGACCCACCACATGCACATGCTCGTGCTTGCCCTGCACCTTGCGGATGAGCTTGTAGGTGGTTCCCTTCTCGGGGCTGATGTTCTCGGGCGCCGCGATAAGCAGCTGCATATCCTGCCGCTCGCACAGCTCGAACAGGGTGGCGATGGACTTGCCATCCAGACGGGCCGCTTCGTCGAGGAACAACAGACGGCAGGGGGCGATATCCTTGCCGCGCAGACGGCGGGACTCCTCCTCCCAGCTGATCAGTACCATCAAGAGGATGGCCTGACCGGTACCGATCGCCTCGCCGGTGGAGAGCGCGCCGCTCTCGGCACGCAGCCAGCCGTCGGCACCGCGCTGCACCTCGATCTCCAGCTCCAGATAGTTGCGATAGTCGAGCAGCACGTCGCCCATCACCTGATAGCTGCGATCCCCCTGCTCGATCTGCGGGTTCAGGCGCTGGAACAGCTTGGCCATCGCCTCGGAGAAGCTGAGCTCCTTGTCGGCGAACAGATCGTTGTGCATGGCGGTTTGATCGGCCAGCGCCGTCAGCAGACGGGTGTGGGCCTCGCGGATATTGACGTTGAGGCGCACCCCGCGCACCAGACCGAAGGCGATGTTCTGCAAGCCCTGGTTGAGCACCCGGATGCGGTTCTGCTCGCGGCGGATGATGTTGGTGATCTTGGCCGCCACCTCGTGAGAGGAGAGCGACAGATGGGTTTCCCGCTGCTTGAGCTCGTCAGCCAGACGAGCCAGCTCGATCTCCATCTCCTCGATCGCCTCAACCGGATCATCGGAGCGGATGATGTCGTTGCGGATGCGATCCTTGAGATAACGGTAGACCTGCACGTAGAAGGCGACTTTCTGCTCGGTGCTGCGGTTGCCCTCGGAGAGACGCAGCGCATCGCGCAGGGCCTCATCGTGCGCCACCGCCACCCGCAGGGCGCCGAGGGCCTTGTCCGACATGGAGCGCAGCTCGTCGCCGTCGAGGTACGCCAGCTCGCGCTTGTTGAGGCGCTTCTCGACGTCGGTCTCCCGCGCCAGCCGCACCACCCGCGACCAGCTCGCCTTGTGGCCCACCAGAGATTTACGGGCGCTGTAGTAATCCTTGCCTTCCAGCTTGAGACGACCACCGAGGGATTCGATCTCCCGCTTGGTGACCTGCAACTGGGCCTCGGCGCTGGTGCGACGGGAACGGGTGCGGATCAGCAGCTCTTCAATCTCTTTCTTGTGGGCGCGCGCCTTCTCTTCCATATCGTCGGAGAGGGTCAGGCCCATGGCCGCCAGCTCCTGCTCGAACTCGGTCAGGGTCTGGCGCTTGGCCTCGACGCTGGAGTTAAGGGCAGTGCGCAGCTGCAACGCCTCGGTGTGGCGCAGGGCAATCTGCTTGTGCTGCTCGCCAGCGGTGCGGGCCGCCAGCTCAGCCGCTTTCAGCTTCTCTTTAAGTCGCTCGCTCATTTCGGACGCCTTGCCCAGCAGGTCTTGCGCATCCTGATAGGCAAAGTGCGGCAGGCGGGCCACCAGCTGATCGAGGGCGTAGCAACGGCGCTTCTGCTCGGCCAACAGGTCGCTCACCTCATCGTAAGCTGCCTGCAGCGCCGCAAGATCCTGCGGATCCTGACGCAGCACCTGCACCATGGTTTCCAGTTTTTCCAGCGACTTGCCGTGTTTGGCGATAAAGGCTTCGGCCTGTTTTAGCGCTTCCACATCGGCGTGAGCCGCCTCGAGGCGGGCCGCCAAATCAGCCTCGGCAAACAGGTGGGCAAAGGGCAGCATCCCCTGCACCAGCTGGATATGGCGAGTCAGCTGGGCGCCGGCCGCTTTGGCCTCGGCCAGCTGCTTGTCGCACTCACCGATGGTCCCTTGCAGCGCGCGCAGTTCGGCCTGTTTGGCCTGCACTTCGGCTTCGGGGTCGGGGCGGAAGGCGATATCCAGATGCTGGCCAATAAAGTCGCGGAAGTGACCGTAGAGACGGTGGTACTTCTGCTGCTCGAAGGCAGCCTTGGCGTAACCCTCGATGAGCCCTTCGCGCTCAAGGTCGAGCTGCTCGATCCGTTTTTCCCGGGCGGCGCGACCAAACAGCGGCAGCTCGGGATAGCGGGAGAAGCGCACCTGACGCTTGCTGGTGCGCACCAGCACGGCGTCCCCCAGCTCGTCCGCTTCCACCAGATCCTCATCAAAAGAGTCGGGGTTGCCCTGAATCAGGTAGATATCTTCCGGGCAATCTTCCAGCTTTTTCAACCGCTCGATGGCACCCTCAAGGTCGAGCACCACCAGGGCGCTGCGAGCCGGGCCGTAGAGCGCGGAGTAGTAAGGGGCATCATCGATGGAGATGTCGTCATAGACATCGGAGAGCAGTACGCCCCCCACCTGCTCGGCGATGCGGGCAAGACGGGGATCCGCCTCGCCAGCACCCAGCTGCAGGTTGCGAATTTGCAGCTCCAGCACCTGTTTCTGCGCAGCGATGCGGTTGCTCTCCTGCTCGAACTCGCGCTCCTTGTCGAGCACTGTCTGCATACCGGCCGAAAGCTCTTCGGCGGTAGTCAGCGGCAGACCGCTCTGCTCGCGCAGCTGCTCGAGTTTTTCAAAGGATTTCAGCCAGCGCGGCGCCAGCTTGGTGAGATCGCTGATATCGCGACCCAGCTGGGTGCCCTGATGCTCGAGGCTGGCGCGGCGCTGGTTCACCTCTGCCTGCTGCTCGGAGAGCTCCTCCTGACGGGTGCGCTGGGCTTCGAGGAAGATCTCCAGCTCATCGCTGCTGGCAATCAGCTGGCCAGAGGCCTGCTGCAGCTCGTCACGCAGCTTGAAGAGACTCTTCTGGCTTTCGCTCTCTTTCTCGAGGCGAGCCAACGCGGCGCGCAGCCCCTGCCCCTGGGCAATACGGGCCTTGTCTTCGATGTGACGCTTGAGCAACGCCTGCGCAGTGGGCCAGGCGGCCTCGCGCACTGTTTCGGGAGCGATGCTGAGCAGCAGCGCCAGCGCCGCTTCGTGCTCGGCCACTGCCGCCTTGGCCAGCGCCAATTGCTGTTCGGCCCCCAGCACCCGGCTGGTGAGGCTCTGCTCGGCGGCGCGGAACTGATGCAGGGTGTCGCTCGCCTGTTCGGCGGTCAGCCCCGGCTGCTCGCACTGCTCGCGGGCAGCCTCCAGCGCCTGCACCGCCTGACGGTACTGGATGGCGCGGGTCTGCTGGATATCGAGCGCCTGCTGATAGTCGGCCAGCTGGGTCTTGAGGCTGTCAACTTCTGCCTGCGCCAACTCCTTGCGCTCTTCCACCTCCAGCAGCTGGCTGTGGATCTCTTCCACTACCGCCTGCTGCTGTTCGAGTTTGTCAGAGAGATCCGCCAGATCGGCGCGATACATCTCGATCTTCTTCTGCAAGCTGACAGCCGCCATCACCTTGGCCAGATGCTCGGAGGCAGACTCCAGCTCGTCGGTCAGCAGTTTTTCGCGGTTGGTGAGCTGCTCCACCTCGTCGGCCAGATAGATAGCGCGCTGTTTCTCTTCGGCCAGAATGCGGCGCTTGTCGGCCAGCTCCTGACGCGCCTTGAGGGCCAGCTCGGAGAGGCGACTCTTCTCGGCGGCGTTGCGTACATAGTCGGCAGCCACATAGTGGGTGGTTTCGGTGATCAGGTTCTTGAACAGATCCCGCTGACCCTGGGTCTCCTTGATGGCCTCCAGCGTGCGGCGGTTTTCATAGATGGCCGCCTCCATGTCTGCAAACGCCTTGCGCACCCCGGAGTTCTCCGGCAGCAGGTATTCGCGCAGGGAACGGCTGATAGACGAGGAGATGCCGCCGTAGAGGGAGGCTTCGATCAGGCGATAGAACTTGCCGCGATCTTTTTGATCACGCAGCTTCTTCGGGGTGATGCCGAACTCGAACATGAAGTTGTGATAGTCGGTCACCGTATTGAATTTGGCGACTTTCAGCGCCCCCAGCTCGGCGGCCGCCCCTTTCAGATCGGCGAAGGCGCGTACCCGCCCCTTGCCGCCATCAAGCTTCTCCAGCAGCAGATCGGTCGGAGCCAGATTTTCCGGCACATCCACCAGCGCAAACGGGGTGATGTTGACCTTGTTGTCGCGGTTGGCCACCTGCTCGAGGTGCACGCCGACCCAGATCCGCTGTTCGCGGCTGTTCATCACTTCCAGCAGGGAATAGCAGTGGCCGCGCTGCAGCTTGCCGTAGAGCCCCTTGTCACGGGAGGCGCTGCTCGATCCCGCTTCCGTGGTATTGCGGAAATGGAGTAGTGACTGGTCGGGGATGAGCGCCGCGATAAAGGCCGCCATGGTGGTGGACTTGCCCGCGCCGTTGCCACCGGAAAGGGTAGTGACCAGCTGGTCGAGATCGAAGGTCCGGGCAAAGAAGCCGTTCCAGTTGACCATGGTCAGGGATTTGAACTTGCCTCGCACCGGTTATACCTCCAGATCCAGTTGTTCTTCATCGAGATCCGCCTCGATGTCATCAAAGAGCGAGTCGCTGCTCGGCATTTCGTCGTCGTGGAAGATGGCTTCACCCTCCTGGATCATCCGCAGCTGAACGGCGCGCGGATCTTCATCGGAGCGCACGTCAGCGGCGAAACGGAACACCGATTCGTTGACCCGGAATTTATCCCCGTTGCCAAGAGCGGTGATCATGCCAAGGCGGCGCAGACGGCGCATGGAGGTGCGGATCTTTTCGAGCAACTTCTTCTTGTCGAGATCGGTACCGCCGGAGCGGCTGTTGACCATCCGCAGCAGCTGCTTCTCGTCGGCGAGGCTCAACACCTCTTCCTGCAGCTCGGCCATGGCGAATACCCCTTCCGAAGCCAGACGATCCGGGCTCAGGTAGAGGTAGCAGAGCACCTTGCCCACCAGCATATCGAGCTCGGAGAGCACAGTGGTGCCGATGTCGGAGCTCGGGCGCGGACGCAGGTAGAAGAAGCCTTCCGGCGCCTTGATCAGCTCCACCTGATAGCGGCCGTAGAAGATCTCCAGCTCGCTGTGATATTCGACCAGCGCCGAATGCTGCTCGAACTCGTCGGCACTGATGTGGCGACCGGAGCGCAAGGCGGTGTCGATGCGCGGAAACAAGGGGTTGGCAATCGCCTCTGCGAGCCGCAGCGGCAAGGGAAACTCAGTATTGATCAATGACATAGGCCTGAACCTTGGATCCAGCTTGGTTAATGGGTTTCCATGCGGGTTGGCGATGCAGTTCGCGCTCGCCGCTGGCATGGCCCAGGCGCACGGCCTGGTCGATCAGAAGACGCGCCACATCGAAGTGGGCATGAGCCGGGTAGTCCAGCAGGTATTCCCGCAGCACATCGGCCAAGTCCAGCTGTTGCCCCTGCTCGGGGTAGCGGGCCAGATAGCGCTCGATACGCTCGGCCAGCTCCTGGTTGATGTCCACCATCTCGACATACTCCATCTCGAGGGGCACCTCACCGGTCACCTCCTCGTCGTGGATGGCGATGGTTTCGTCGCGCAGCTCCAGCAGACGGGGCTCTTCGGCCACCCGCAGTTGCCAGTTGTGCTGCTCGAAATTGCGGATGGACTCGCGCAGCCGCTGGCTGAAGGCACGGTTCTTGTCCATGTCGATGGCGTTGCGGATAAATTTGTGGACATGTCTGTCGTAGCGGGACCAGAGCTCGATGCACTGCTGACCCCAGCTGGTGATGACGTCAAGACGACCTTGCAAGGCGTGAGTCAGCTCCTCGACGTGGAACAGATCGTCGCGCCCCTGCGCCGCTTCCTGAATGTTGAGCAGCCCCGCTTGCAGGCGGTGGCCGGCAGCGTCCAGGGTATCCTGCAGCTCGCGCAGGGTCTGGCCGGTCTCGTGCAGCAGCTTTTCGCAGCTGTGAATGGCATCGACCCAGTTCTGGGTCAGCAGGGCCGCGATTTCGCTCTTGACCTGATTCTGCTGCTCATCCATGGCGCGCTGGGTGAGATCGATGCGCCCCAGCGTCTCTTCCAGCGAGAAGGTGAGGCGCGGCAGCACCTCGGCATCCCACTGTTCACGGGTGTTGGTCTCGAGCGCCGCCTTGCGGGCGGTGTCGAGCTCGGCAGCAAGGTGTTCGAGCAGGATGGAGAGCTTGATGGAGTCAACCTGACGCTGATCCATAAAGAAGTCGACGATGCTCACGCCCAGGCGCGACAGGCGGTAGAGGCTCTCCCCCGCCACCATGTCGGTGTTGAAGCGCGACAGCAGCTGCTGGCGAATGAGATCGTTGATGGCGTTGTTGGCGCGACCGGTGAGGGTCTCGTCCATCTGGCCGAAGGCGCTGCTGACATAGCCAAAGGCATCGTGCAGCGCCGCTTCCGACAGGTCCGACTCATCTTCGGACAGGGTCTTGATTGCAATCAGAAAGGCCAGCCGGTCGGTTGGCAGGCTCAACGCCAGCCCCTCCTGCCTGACCCACCCTACTAGCTCCGGCAAAGAACGCTCTGGCAGGGTACGGGATGTACTCATCATGATGTTGTCATCTCGTTGTTGTATTGGGCGCAAAATCGTACGCGCGGCTACATCCGGTAGCATCGAAAACATGGTTCACATCGACGTGAACCGCGAGCAATCAGCTGGCCGGCTTCTGGGCCATCACATGGATATAGCGACCGAGGGCGACAAAAGGCTCCTGACGGCAATATTGCTGCTCCATGGCCAGCAGATCGTCGAACTTCTCCACCTGATCCTGCTTGTGACGCATATAGTCGTGGATCACCCGCACCCCGGTCTTGCCGATGATGCGCAGCCCCCCGCGACCAATCCAGTCATAGACCTGCTCCGGCAATTGGGGATTGGTGGGTGTAAGCGCAGTCTGCCGCTTCTTGCGAAGGCCAAGGCGCACATAGTCAAAATTGCCCACCACCAGGCTCTGGAACAGCAAACCATGACGGTTGTAGAAAAGCAGCGACAGTATGCCCCCGGCATTGACGAAAGGGAACAGACCCAGCAAGGTCTGGCGCGGCTCGGCGAGCCACTCCAGCACCGCATGGCAGAGCACCAGATCAAAGGTCCCGGTCACGTGTTGCTTCAGATCCTGAATGGGGCAATGGATGAGACGGATTTTGTCTTCCAGCCCCTTCTCGGCGATCTGGCTGCGGGCCAGTTCCAGCATTTCTGCTGACAGATCGCACAGCTCCACCTGATGGCCCATGGCCGCCAGCTTCTGGGCGAAATAGCCAAAACCGCCCCCCGCATCGAGGATGCGCAGCGGTCGGTTGCCAAGGCGGGCCAGGCAGGCTTCGATGTCGCTCCAGACAATGGTGGTGCGGATGCGCCCCTTGGTGGAGTCGTAAATGTTGCGGGCGAACTTGTCGGCGCGCCCGTCAAAACTCTGATCGTGCTTCAAGGAGAAACTCAACATTAGCGCCACAGGGTTGTGGCCATCCCAAAAAAGAGAGGTATTCTGTCACATCCCGAATTTGCTGAAAACTCAAGGAAGTGTCTGTCGTGTTTGTGATTAAAAAGTGGCTGGGTCAGCTGTTGATGCCGCTCCCCTTCTCCCTCTCCCTGCTGCTGGTCGCCCTGCTGCTGCTCTGGTTCACCCGTTTTCAGAAAACCGGCAAGCTGCTGGCCACTCTCTCGCTGCTCATTGTGGCGCTGATGGGGATGCGGCCGGTGAGCTATGAACTGGCCCGCGGGCTGGAGCAGACCTACCCGCCGTTCGAGGTGAGCCAGCATCCCAACATCGATGCCATAGTAGTGCTCGGCAACGGCCATGTCAGTGACCCGGCGGTGCCCGAGCGCTCCTGGCAAAACAATATCGCCCTGGCACGGACTCTAGAGGGGGTTCGCCTTGCCCAGGCCTATCCCGACGCCGAGCTGGTGTTCTCCGGTTATGTGTCGGGGGATACCCTCTCCAATGCCGAGGTCAATGCCCGGATGGCCGAGAGCCTTGGCATTCCCCGCGCGCGAATGACGTTGTTTGAAAACAACAAAGACACTCATGATGAAGCGGTCAGTATCAGCCGCCATCTGAAAGGAAAAGAGGTGGCGCTGGTCAGTTCGGCCACTCATTTGCCACGTGCCATGGCCCTCTATCAGGGTCAGGGACTCAAGGCCGTGCCGGCCCCCACCGATTACACCGCCAAGCAGAGCCAGGTACCCCAGCCGCTCTACAGTTATTTACCCAAAGGACGTTATCTGATGTATTCCGAAGCTGCCATCCACGAATGGATTGGGGTATGGTGGGCTCGCTTGCGGGGGCAGGTTAACGAATGAGCGATCAAGCGTTTCATTCCTGATTTGGATCAGGAAAGCGAAAAAAAATTACGTCATTTGCCGCCGGGTCAGCTATCTTGGGCTCGGTTCAATTCATATAATGTCGCGCAATCAAATGCCTAGGAGATTAAGAAGATGAGACAGCACCTGGTAATGGGTAACTGGAAACTGAACGGCACCAAGGCTTCTGTAGAAGCTCTGATCAAAGGACTGACCCCGGCTGCTGCCGCTCATCCTTCTGTGCAAGTCGCCGTCTGCCCGCCGGTTATCTTTTTGGGTCTGGTTGAGCAACTGACCGCTGGCAGCAAGATTGCCTACGGTGCCCAGAACGCTGACGTTCACGAGTCTGGTGCCTTCACCGGCGAAAACGCCCCCTCCATGCTGAAAGCCTTTGGTTGCACCTACTCTCTGGTCGGCCACAGCGAGCGTCGTACCCTGCACGCAGAGAGTGACGACGTGGTTGCTGCCAAGTACGAAGCGATCCAGAAAGGCGGCCTGGTGCCGGTTCTGTGCATCGGTGAAACTCTGGAGCAGTTCGAAGCCGGCGTGACCAAGAACGTGGTTGAGACCCAGCTGAAAGCCGTTATCGACCGTTGCGGCATCGCCTCCTTCAACAACGCCGTTATCGCTTACGAGCCGGTATGGGCCATCGGTACCGGCAAGACTGCCACTCCGGAGATCGCTCAGTCCGTTCACGCTCACATCCGTCAGTACCTGGCCGGTTTTGATGCCGCTGTTGCTGCCAAAGTACAGATCCTGTACGGCGGTTCCGTCACTGGCGCCACTGCAGCCGACCTGTTCGGTCAGCCGGACATCGACGGTGGCCTGGTCGGTGGTGCGTCCCTGAAAGTGGACGACTTCTCCCAGATCATCGCTGGCGCTGCCAAGTAATCGCTGATTACGGCAAAGAGAGGGGCTCGTCCCCTCTCTTGTATCGCTTTTCCTATGGTGGCCCCCGCATCCCATATGAAAGCCGATATAGTAAAAGTGGCTTGTCTATTTAAACATTCGTATTTGACAACTCAGATCCAGAGGCACTCATGACCAAACAAATCAAACGTATTGGTGTTCTGACCAGTGGTGGCGACGCGCCGGGTATGAACGCAGCCATCCGCGCTGTGGTTCGCGCCGGTTTGCATCATGGCCTGGAAGTTTACGGTATTTATGATGGCTACCTCGGTCTGCACCAGGATCGCATCGTCAAGCTGGAGCGTCACAGCGTCTCCGACGTGGTGAACCGTGGTGGTACTTTCCTCGGCTCCGCCCGTTTCCCTGCTTTCAAAGACCCCGCAGTGCGCGCCGAAGCGATCGAAAACCTGAAAAAACACGGTATCGATGCGCTGGTCGTCATCGGTGGTGACGGCTCCTACATGGGTGCCAAGAAGCTGACCGAAGAGGGTTTCCCCTGCATCGGCCTGCCGGGCACCATCGACAACGATATCGCCGGTACCGACTTCACCATCGGTTTTGATACCGCCCTGAACGTGGTTGTTGACGCCATCGACCGTCTGCGCGATACCTGCAGCTCGCACCACCGTATCTCCGTGGTCGAGATCATGGGCCGCCACTGTGGCGATCTGGCCATGTCCGCCGCCGTTGCCGGTGGTGCCGAATATGTGATCGTACCGGAAGTGGCTTTCGACAAAGAGAAGCTGCTCAAGCAGATTAAGGAAGGCGAAGCCAAGGGCAAGAAGCACGCCATCATCACCATCTGCGAGCACGTAACCGACGTGAACGCACTGGCTAAAGACATCGAAGCTCTGACCGGTCGTGAAACCCGCGCCACCATCCTGGGCCACATCCAGCGTGGCGGTGCCCCGACTGCCCGTGACCGCATCATGTCCAGCCGTATGGGTGCTTACGCCGTTGAGCAGCTGCTGGCTGGTCACGGTGGTCGCTGCGTCGGTATCCAGCGCAACGAGCTGGTACACCACGATATCATCGACTGCATCGAGAACATGAAGCGTCCGTTCGATCAGGAGCTTTACAACCTCTCCACCACCCTGTTCTAAGCCTCGCGGCTTTTTACCGGCTGTTGATGACAAAAACCCTCCATCGGAGGGTTTTTTAATATCTTGCAAAAACGGGGGCATCGGCACGCTGTGTGCCCCTCACCATACGGGTTGCCTGATTACCAACCCTTGCGCCATCTGACTGATCACCAGCCTTCCTCTCCTCACAGCAACCGGCTTCAGCCTACGAACAGAGTTCCGGTATCGTCGTGGAGGTGTTTTATTACTGCGAACCGGATTGCGTTGATCTGCACTCTGTCGACCCTGAAACGAGCTTGTTCAGCCTCCTCGTCATACGCCGTTTTTTATATATCAATCTTGTAGAAGGGATTCAGATATCTTACCCAACCATGCTCCGGCGCTGCTCTCGTATTGCAATCACATGACTCACGCAGGTGCATCGCCCACGCAGATCGCTGCTCGCGCCCAGCCCAGCCCAGCCCAGCCCAGCCAGAGAATACGCCTCTGGCCTATTGCCCACCTCACTCTTGCTGCGGCCATGTCTATTCCGAGGCTGACGGGAAAATTGGCGGTGATAAAACAGCCAGTTACCACTCTGAATCCCCCCGATGCACCGCTCTACTCCCTATCAACCCAATGTATTGCTGTAAAAATGCGGAGCCTCCAGACTGATAAAGTGATGGTGCGACAAGGGCTGGGAACCAGATTGTCTCCATAGACTTCTTTTGGATGGGCTATCTACGTCAGGAATCGTCAAATCACTGCCTTGCACACTTTTTATGGCCTAAAGGACACTATTACGAGGGTGAAAACTTATAAAATGCCATTGGGGCTCCATACAAAACCCATCACCAAGCCAACCAGAAGCCAGCCAACCAATTGAATTTAAATGAAATAATCATAACAACAGAATCTTGAATGCCTGATACGTCAGACAAGGTGATAAAATCAGCTAAATATGACAAAAATAGCCATCTAAACCAGCCAAGCATATAAAACAGCTATTTTATCAATTCACACCTTGTTTTACCCCCTTGTTATGGTATCTTGACTACATCAACCAACAACTTAGGGAGAGAAAAATGAAAGAGTTTGTCGTTACTGCCGTTTTCACGGTGTTTTTCACCCTGGTTGCTGTCTCTCTGCCCTCACTGTCACAGTTCTGAGCCGGATAGAGAGGCATCAATCCGGACCGACCCTCTTTGCCATGTCTATTTAATCGCCACAAACTGGCGTTTTTCAGTGACAATGGCGAGATGGTCAACATAGATATGATTTCATCACGTTGACGCTGTTTCTTTCGCCACAAAGGTGTGGCCAGGATGGTTTAACCACATGGCCTGATGGAGTAGAAAAAGCAGCAAATCATATCCGAGGGGAGCAAGGCTCCCCTTTTTGTTACCCGCCGTTTGACGGCCCCATTGTCCTGGCAGCAACAAAAGGCAGCCATCAATCACAAGGCCAATGCCTACGACTGTTGCTTTGCCCTCCTGAACTCTCCATTCAACACAGCTAAATCCGTCAGCAATCTCTTGTGCACACCTTTGCTCTGATACTTGTCCGGCAGATATAAAAAAGCCCCCGCCATCATGGCAGGGGCTCGCGTTACCCAGTGTCAGCTTAGGGCTGTTATATCTCAGCCCAGCTCAAAGCAGTTATGCCTTGTTCCAGCGCTGCGGGTCATATTCCGGGCTGAAGCGGTCAACAATGACAGCACAGGCCGCATCGCCGGTGATATTGAGGGAGGTGCGGATCATATCGAACAGTCGATCCAGCGCGAACAACAGCGGCAGCCCTTCGATGGGGATCCCGGCCGCCAGCAGCACGGCAACCACCAGGAAGCTTGGGCCCGGCACACCGGCCTGACCGATCGCCCCCAGAGTGGAGGTCACAATGATGGCCGCCCAGGCACCGACGCTCAGATCGATGTTGTAAACCTGCGCGAAGAAGATGGCGACCAGACCGTAATAGATGGCGTTGCCGCTCATGTTGATGGTGGCACCCAGCGGCAACACGAAGGAGGCGGTCGCGTTGGTCACTTTCAGATCATGCTCGCAGGTCTCCATATTGACCGGCAGGGTCGCCATGGAAGAGGCGGTGGAGAAGGCCACGATCTGCGGCTTCTTCATGGCAGAGAGGTACTTCATCACCGGCGTGTTGGAGAACATCATCACCAGCAGCGGATAGACCACGAAGCCGAAGATGAGGATGGCAGCCACATAGACCACGAACAGCTTGAGTACCAGGGTCAGCACATCGAAGCCATAGGTACCGATGGCTTCCGCCATCAGACCGAACACCCCGAGCGGCGCGATGATCATCACCTTGTTGATCATCCAGACGAAGGCATCCACCAGAGTATTGAGCCCATCGACCAGTGGCTTGGCCCGCTCGCGTGGTTGTTTGGCCAGCGCAATGCCGAGGAACATGCAGAACACCAGGATCTGCAGGATGTTCGCTTCGTTGAGGGAGTTGAAGACGTTGGTGGGGATCATGCCAAGCAAGGTGGCGACTGCATCCGGCAACGCCCCTTTATCGGCATAGTCACCGCCAAACATGGAGGCAACGGAAGCGAAATCGACCCCGACACCCGGCTTGAAGATCTGCCCCATCACCAGTGCCAGCAACACGGCCAACGCTGAGGTCACGAGGAAGAAAGCCAGCGTAGCCGCACCGATCTTGCCCGCAGCCGGGCTTGCGCCCAGATTGGCGGCGCCGGAGAGGATGGCAACCGCCACCAGCGGGATCACCAGCATCTTGATCAGCTGGATAAACAGGGTACCGAGCGGTGCAAACACGGTGGCTTGTTCACCCATGAACGCGCCGACCACTGCGCCCAGTACCATGGCGACCACAACCTGGAAGCCGATGTTTTTAATGAGTCCTTTAGTTAACACAATATGTTCCTTTATGTAGCAAAATTCACACTTTTCCCAGTGCAATTAACCAAACAGGGGAATGAGCGGCTGCCCATTCCCCTGTTTGCGCGTGTTATCTCACATTTAATTGCTGTTTTAAATCAGCAAATCATTAACCTTGGCTATTAATAAGTTTGCGAAAAAGTGAAGATTCAAAGCGGTCTCGGCGATTTTTACCTCATCCCCCATGACAACTGGCAAAAGATTGTGCTAGTTTGGCTGCACAAACGTACACACAGGGATGTAAAGATGCTGAAAGTTAACGAGTATTTCGACGGAAATGTAAAATCCATCGGTTTCGAACAAAAAGGCGATAAATCAACCGTCGGGGTGATGAACGCCGGTGACTACCTGTTCAACACCGCCGCCCCCGAACGGATGACAGTGATCAAGGGCGCCCTCACCATCCAGCTGGCTGATGAAGATGAGTGGCACACCTACAGCCAGGGTGAATCCTTCCTGGTGGCCGGTCACTCCTCCTTCAAACTGGAAGTGAAAACCCCCACAGCTTATCTGTGCGAATTTCTCGACTGATCAGGCCGGTTGAAGGGGATCAGCCCCTTCAACCTTATTGGCCCCCCAGCCCCATTATCTGTGTCCATATCACAGCACCGCAAATCCCCGCTTCCTATCCATGGCAAAAATCCTAGAATAAACAGACATAAACCATCACCGGATTGATGTCATGATCAGCGTGTTTGACCTGTTTTCCATCGGAATTGGCCCCTCCTCTTCCCATACCGTCGGCCCCATGCGTGCCTCCTATGCCTTCGTTCAGCAGCTCAAGCTGCAAGGCCATCTGCCGCAGATCACACGGGTCGAAGTGGAGTGTTACGGCTCGCTGGGCCAGACCGGCAAAGGACACGGCACTGGCAAGGCGATCATTCTGGGGTTGTCGGGCTTTGAACCGGAATCGGTCGATATCGATGCGATTCCCGCCATTCTGGCTCGAGTGGAAAATGAGCAGAGCCTGCAGTTGGCAGGCGAGCAACCAAGCCATTTTCCCCGCACCGGTGCCATCATCTTCAACCGCCGCAAAACCCTGCCAGCCCACACCAATGGCATGACTCTGCGGGCCTTTGATAAAGAGGAAAACCTGCGCTTCAGCCAGACCTACTACTCCATCGGGGGCGGCTTCATCATTGAAGAGAGCCATTTTGCCACCGCCAAAGAAGAGGCCGCCAAGTCCGATGCCGAACACCCAGTCCCCTACCCGTTCGACAGCGGCGCCCAGCTGCTGGCCCACTGTCAGGAGAGCGGCCTCTCCATCTCGGGGCTGATCCTCGCCAATGAGCGGGTATTTCGCAGCGATGAGCAGATAAAAGCGGGGCTGCGCAAGATCTGGCAGGCGATGCAAGGCTGCGTCGATCGTGGCTGCAAGAGCGAAGGGGTGCTGCCGGGCGGCCTCAAGGTTCGGCGCCGCGCCCCAGGGCTGTTCCGCCAGCTCAGTTGCGAGACCAACTTCAACAAGGATCCGCTGATGGTGATGGAGTGGGTCGATCTGTTTGCGCTGGCGGTCAATGAAGAGAACGCCGCCGGTGGCCGGGTGGTCACCGCCCCCACCAATGGCGCTGCGGGCATCATCCCCGCCGTGCTGCACTACTACGATCGCTTCGTGCACAAGGTGGATGACGAGACGCTGATCCGCTACTTCCTCACCGCGGCTGCCATCGGCATCTTATATAAGAAGAATGCCTCCCTCTCGGGAGCAGAAGTGGGCTGTCAGGGTGAAGTGGGCGTGGCCTGCTCCATGGCGGCCGGCGCGCTGACCGAACTGCTGGGGGGCAGTCCGGCCATGGTGGAGAACGCCGCCGAAATAGGCATGGAGCACAATCTCGGCCTCACCTGCGATCCCATTGGCGGGCTGGTACAGGTGCCCTGCATCGAGCGCAACGCCATGGGGGCGGTCAAGGCGATCAATGCCGCCCGCCTCGCCCTGCGCGGCACCGGCGAGCACAAGGTGTCACTGGACAAGGTGATCAAGACCATGTGGGAGACCGGCAACGACATGAAGACCAAATACAAGGAGACGGCCCGTGGCGGCCTCGCCGTTAACATTACCGAATGTTAAAAAACGGCAAGTGACTCCATTTGGTTCCGAAATGCCCGGCATCGCCGGGTATTTTTATGGGCAAACGCTTAACAAAATGGATAAGCACAAAAATAAATTTTATACTCGCGCCTCAGATTCAACAAAAATAGATCTATTTCAACTTTTTTTAGGTATGGAGCCGTTACACTACGGTTATCTGGTTCTGTGACCTGCGCTGACAAGCGCGTTCCATGGATCTCCCAAATTTCTGTGAGTGGGCATGCCGCCCCCTTCTACCCTGAGGTAATAGTGACATGATCAGCGTTTTTGATATCTTCAAAATCGGTGTAGGCCCCTCTTCTTCCCACACTGTTGGCCCGATGAAAGCGGCCAAACAGTTTGTTGACGAGCTGCGCGCGGGCGGCAAGATCCGCGATGTAACCCGGATCAATGTCGACGTCTACGGCTCCCTCTCCTGGACTGGCAAAGGCCACCATACCGACACTGCCATCATCATGGGCCTGGCTGGCAACCTGCCGGAAAATGTCGATATCGATGCCATCCCCGAGTTTATCTCCCGTGTTGAACAGACCGAGCGCCTGCCGATCGGCCTGCACTGCCACACCGTAAGCTTCCCGCGCGACGCCATGGTATTCCACGACGAAGCCCTGCCGCTGCACGAAAACGGCATGAAGCTGACCGCCCTGATTGAAGATGAAGTGGTTTACAGCAAGACCTACTACTCCATCGGTGGTGGTTTCATCGTTGACGAAGAGAACTTCGGCAAGGCTGACAGCGGCGACATGTCCGTACGCTATCCGTTCAAGAGCGCCGCTGAGCTGGTTGCCCATTGCAGCCAGACCGGTCTCTCCATCTCTGCCCTGATGATGGAAAACGAGAAGTGCTTCAACACCCCGGAAGAGATCTACAAGAAGTTCGGCAAGATCTGGAACACCATGCGCGAAGGTATCGAGCGCGGCTGCCGTACCGAAGGCGTTCTCTCCGGCCCGCTGCGCGTACCCCGTCGTGCCGCACCGCTCTACCGTCAGCTCAACACCAACGAGAACCTCTCGAGCGACCCGATGAACATCGTTGACTGGGTCAACATGTTCGCTCTGGCCGTGAGTGAAGAGAATGCTGCCGGTGGCCGAGTGGTCACTGCCCCGACCAACGGCGCTGCCGGTATCATCCCGGCCGTACTGGCTTACTACGACAAGTTCATCCAGCCGGTTGGCCGCGACGAGTACACCCGTTTCTACCTGGCTGCCGGTGCCGTCGGCATCCTCTACAAGATGAACGCCTCCATCTCCGGCGCCGAAGTGGGCTGTCAGGGTGAAGTGGGTGTCTCCTGCTCCATGGCCGCTGCCGGTCTGACCGAGCTGATGGGCGGTAGCCCGGAGCACGTCTGCGAAGCTGCCGAGATCGGCATGGAGCACAACCTGGGTCTGACCTGTGACCCGGTTGCCGGTCAGGTACAGGTGCCTTGCATCGAGCGTAACGCCATCGCAGCCATGAAAGCGGTCAACGCCTCCCGTATGGCCCTGCGTCGTACCTCCAAGCCGCGCGTCTCCCTGGACAAGGTGATCGAGACCATGTACATCACCGGCAAGGACATGGACTCCAAGTACCGTGAAACCTCCCGTGGTGGTCTGGCCATCAAGGTGATGCAGGTTGCTTGCGAATAAATAAGGGTTGCGACCCTCATCTGAACAAAGGCGGGATATCCCGCCTTTTTTATTGCCCAGATGGGATGCCGGGCACTTAAACCGGCATAACGACCATTTCACTGTAGGAAGTCGCTGATATGTACCTGCTATCTTGCCCCGGTCACGATTCCACAACTAATCGATATCGAGATGCCCCCTCAGCTCAATATCCCCCCTTTGGTCATACCCTTGTTTGGCAAGACGCGGTTACCACTCACCCTGCGGATTATCACGCCGCCACATTGATTGCCTCCTATCTGATACTTTCGTGATCAGGGCAAACAATCAAGCACACAAACAGGGGGTTAGCTCATCATTTTGGCCACAGCGCATCGCTCAAACTGGTTTTAGCACCGTTATCACCGCCCTCTTTACGCGCCCTTTGATGGACAACTCATCACGCAGTGGAGGCCAAAAAAGCGCCCAAGGAAGAGGCTGAAATAATCGATGAATGAGCCAATAGCCGTTGAAATGGAGGATATGACAGCACGCCGCTCGCTATTTTTGTGAGCGCCAGCAAAGGTTGAGGATATGGTGTTGGGAGTAGATTGACTTTCTATTTAAACAGCGAAAAGTGAATATCACCAAAGGGAGGGTTTAATTTGGCCAGATCCTGTCTCGGGATTAACGCAAGCTACCTCACCGGGGCCGGAATGCGTCATGCAGAGTCACAAAGAATTAGCCCCGCTGGGCAGAACGCACCACGGGGCTGGATATTCAGGATGGTTTTTTCAGGCTGGCCTTGTGCTGCTCCAGCAAATTCTCAGGGGGCGGCGGCACCTGCAGGTAGAACCCCTGGTTGGTCAGCGCGGCCATCACCTTGCCGACATCAGCCAGACCCAAGGGCTTGGCCGGATCCAGCTTGGTCATCAGCACCAGCTCGGGACGCCCGAATGCGCTCAGCAGTGGCTCGGGAACACGGGAGAAATCCTCTCTTTTTTCAACAAAAAGGTAGGTCTCGGCTTTTTTGCGACTTTTATAGACTGCACACAACATGGAAATTGATATAATCCGACGAGTTTATTGCCTCTGATGGGGGCAAACTATAACATCAGGAATTGAATAACAATAACGGATTAGCATCTCTGCCTCGGGGAAGATTCATGGTTGAGCGCGATAACGAATTGAAAGGGACCACCTTCACTATTTCTGTGTTGCATATCAGCGATGGCGAGCCTGAGCGGATACGTCAGTTGTTGGCCGAAAAAGTGGCCCAGGCACCCTACTTTTTTAATTGTGCGCCGCTGGTGATCAATGTTTCCCGACTGGAACATATTCCCGATTTCGAACAGCTCAAGGAGCTGGTGGAGTCCGAAGAGTTTGTGCTGGTCGGCATCACGGGGGCGCGCAGTGAAGAGATGAAGACAGCCGCCAAGGCGGTGGGACTGGCCGTGATGGCCTCGGGCAAGAGTCGCAAGAGCGAACCGGAACCCGAGCCTGCCCCAGTGCCAGCCGCCCCTGAGGTGGTTCCCGAGCCCGAACCCGCCCCCTTGATCCCGAGCAAGGTACATGTGGGACCGGTTCGTTCCGGCCAGCAGATTTACGCCGCCGGCACCTCGCTGGTGGTGCTGGGGTCCGTCAGTCCGGGAGCCGAAGTGCTCGCCGACGACAGCATTCATATTTATGGCACCCTGCGTGGCAGAGCCATTGCCGGTGCCCGGGGAAACACCCAGGCCCGGATCTATTGCCAGCAATTACAGGCCGAGCTGCTCTCCATCGCGGGCACATTCCAGCTGAGCGATGCATTGCCGGCAGGCCTGATCCAGCAACCGGTACACGTCCGGCTGGACAACGAACAACTCCGAATAGACCGTATCAAATAGAGTTACAAGGAAGCGAGAATGGCGCGAATCATAGTCGTTACATCGGGTAAAGGTGGCGTTGGCAAGACCACAACCAGTGCGGCCCTGAGCACCGGCTTAGCCCAGCGTGGTCACAAGACAGTGGTCATTGACTTTGACATCGGTCTGAGAAACCTGGATCTCATCATGGGCTGCGAGCGGCGCGTGGTGTATGACTTCGTCAACGTCATCAACGGGGAAGCAAACCTCAATCAGGCGCTGATCAAGGACAAACGCTCTGAAAATCTGTTTATCCTGCCCGCCTCCCAGACCCGGGACAAAGATGCCCTCACCCGTGAGGGGGTCGAGAAGATCCTGGATCAGCTGGCAGAGATGAAGTTCGATTACATCGTCTGCGACTCCCCGGCGGGGATCGAGGCGGGCGCACTGATGGCACTCTATTTTGCCGATGAAGCGATCGTCACCACCAACCCGGAAGTCTCTTCCGTGCGTGACTCCGACCGCATCCTTGGCATTCTGGCCTCCAAGTCCCGCCGTGCCGAGCGTGGCGAAGACCCCATCAAGGAGCACCTGCTGCTGACCCGCTACTGCCCGACCCGCGTCAACCGCGGCGACATGCTGAGCGTGCAGGATGTGCAGGAGATCCTGGCCATCCCGCTGCTCGGGGTGATCCCGGAGTCCCAGGCGGTGCTGCGCGCCTCCAACTCCGGCGAACCGGTTATTCTGGACAAGGAGTCCGATGCCGGTCAGGCCTACGAAGATGCGGTGTCCCGCCTGCTGGGCGATGCCAAGGAATTTCGTTTTCTGGAAGAAGAGAAGAAGGGCTTCTTTAGCCGACTGTTCGGGAGTTAAACATGTCATTATTGGATTATTTTCGTTCCAACAAGAAACAGAACACCGCACAACTGGCCAAAGAGCGGTTGCAGATCATTGTTGCTCACGAGCGTTCATCCAGAGGGGGGCCGGATTACCTGCCCCAGCTCAAACAGGACATCCTCGATGTGATCCGCAAATACGTCAACATTGATCCGGAGAAGATAACCGTCCAACTGGATCAGAAGAGTGATGAGCTGTCGGTACTGGAGCTCAACATCACCTTCGCCGATGACAAGAAGGGATGAGCTGACGCCCTATGCGTGACCCCTTCCCCCAATGAAGACCGGATCCTGTCACTGGATCCGGTTTTTTTATTGGCACAAAAACAGGCCACAGCGGCTCGCCTCATCTCGCCAAGGGGGCTGCCGACCGCTAGAATAGCGCCGCCCCGCAGGCTGTGATCTGCGCTGGCACCTTTTTCTCTTTTCTGGAACAGACCGCTTATGTCTATGAATGACGAAATGCACAGCGTCGAGGAACTGCTCGATACCGCCCTCGAACTCTTTATGGAGCTGGCCTCTGACAACCTGCCGGAGCAGGAGATCGCCCGCTTCAATCAGGAGTTCAACGACCGCGGCCTGCTGGCCGAAACCGACCCGGCCGATGACTGGGAAGCGGACGTGGGTTTTGCCGTGAGCGACACCGACTATGCCGAGATCTGGGTTGGCCTTGGCAATGAAGAACAAGAGTATGAGCACTTGTTTGCCCGTATGCTGCTCTCCCGCCGTGTTGACGAGAAGTTTTGCCACATCGAATGGCTGCCCCAATAATTCCGGATCCCGATGATCCCAGCCACTATCAGTGGGAGTCTGACCCTGACTCTGTGGCCCCTGAACGTCCATCTGTATCGCTTGGGCGCCGGGTGTTGAGGTGGGCAGGCAAGATTGCGCTGGCCGGGCTGATCTGCTCGGTCGGCTCGGTCGCCTTGCTACGTTTTATCGATCCGCCGATGTGGAGCTGGCGTATCGAGCGGGCCCTCTTTCCGCCCGCCAAGATCACCCAGGTGCGCCATGATTGGGTGGATCTGGAGTCCATCTCCAAGGAGCTGCAACTGGCGGTGATCGCCGCCGAGGATCAGCGCTTTGCCGAGCACAACGGCTTTGACATGGATGCCATCAACGCCGCACTCAAGCACAACCAGCACAGCGAACGGGTGCGCGGCGCCAGCACCCTCAGCCAGCAGACCGCCAAGAACCTCTTTATGTGGAGTGATCGCAGCTTCCTGCGCAAGGGGCTGGAGGCCTGGTTTACCCTGCTGATGGAGCTGGGCTGGGACAAGGCCCGCATTCTCGAGGTCTATCTCAATATCGTGGAGTTCGGCCCCGGCATCTATGGCGCCGAAGCCGCCGCCCGCACCTACTTTGGCAAACCGGCCAGCCGCTTGACCCGCTACGAGTCATCCCTGCTGGCCGCCGCCCTGCCCAACCCGTGGCGCTATCGGGTCAAGCCCCCTTCACCCTATGTGCAGAAGCGCTCGGTCTGGATCCGCCGCCAGATGGGGCAACTGGGCCAGATCACCCTCAATCGGGTGCATCAGGCCGACTGATCCTCAGGGCTCATCGGGTTTCTCCGGTGGGCCCAGATGGCCGCCCACCGTTTCGCGATGGAGCGGCAGATAGTGCCACCACCAGGCCTCGCGCCGTCGCTTGATCTGTTGCCGCCGTCCCCGCTGCTTCATCCCCTCACTCCCTGCCAGCTGATCCGCGCCTTAACCATACTCCCCCAACGGCAACTTGGACAGGCCAGCCACGCCCGGCGTACTGGTCTGGCCGCCACAGTCAATAATTGTTACAGTAGCGAACCTCGATGTATCTGGAGTGATTTCATGGAACAGCGTACCCCGGATCAGCTGGTCGAATGGGCCTATGATCAGTTTCTTGAGCAGGCCGCCGATATGCTGGCCCCCGAACAAATAGTCGACATCACCCTGGAGTTTGAGCAGCGTGGCGCCGTGGAGGCAACCCTGCCCAATGCCGACTGGTCGACCGAGCTGGGTGAGCCGGTCGATATGGAGCGCTGGGTCGAAGTGTGGGTCGGTTTGCTGGATCATCAGGATGAGTTTGAGGTGATCTTTGCCACCTTCCTGCTGCCCCGCCTGCTGACCGAAGATCAAGTGCATGTGCGCTGGCATCGCCAGCAGCAGGCATAAAAAAGGCGCCATCGGCGCCTTTCTTGTTTCTATTTTCACTTAATTCAGTTCTCTGCTAATACTGCGCCGCGATGGCCTTGGCCAGACAGCGGCGGCACCAGCAAGCGCTGGCCTCCTGCATCGGCATTGCCGGCAACTGGCTGCACCAGCACTGGGCGATGGTCTGACCGGCAGAGACAGCGCAATAGGCCGGTTCGCCACAACCCGGACAGCGGTGGGTGCTTTTCGAGCCATTCAGCTCGGCCATCACCGCCAGCTGGGCCTTGCTATCCATCGCCGACCAGTGGCCGATCTCGGTCAGGGTGCGGCCACAACCAAGGCAAAGCCCATCTTTCGCCTTGCAGAGGCCAACACAGGGGCTCGGCATCTTATTCGCTATCCACTGCCGAGTCGGTCTCTGTGGCCACCAGAGTGATGGCGTTATCTTCGATGACGATCTTGCCCTGCTTGTAGAGGCCGCCGATCGCCTTCTTGAAGGTACCCTTGCTCATGCTGAACAGCTTGTAGATGAGCTCGGGTTCGCTCTTGTCACCCACCGCCAGACTGCCGCCCTGCTTTTTCATCCGGCTCAGAATGCGCTCACCAGCGTCATCAACCCGCGCCAGACCCGGCTTTTGCAGGGTCAGATCGAGCTTGCCATCTTCGCGCACCTGCTTGACCCAGGCGGTTTGCGGCCGACCGGTCATCACTCGGCCAAACACTTCGTTCTTGAACAGCATGCCGGGATACTGACCGTTGACGATCACCTTGATGCCAAGGGGCGAGTGCTCCCCCGGCAGCGCGGTCACTTCGTCACCGACCTTGAAGTTGCTGCCGGCCGGGGTCAGGAAACGCTCGATGCGGCTGGTGCCGACCATGCGCCCTTCGTTATCCAGTTGCAGACGCACCAGATAAACGTGGCCCACCTGCATCGGCTTGTTCTGCTCGCGGCTCGGCACAAACAGATCCTTTTTCATGCCCCAGTCGAGGAAGGCACCAATCTTGTTGGCATTGACCACTTTCAGACCGGCAAATTCGTCCACCATGGCAAATGGCTTGTCGGTGGTGATCACCGGCTCGCAATCGGCATCCAGATAGAGGAAGACCTGCACGCTATCCCCCTCTTTCACCCCTTCCGGGAGTTGACGTTTGGGCAGCAGCAGTTCACCGTACTCATCGGCCGAAAGCCAAGCGCCACGGTCTTCGAGTTCAACAACGGTGAGGGTGTTCATCTTGCCAATCTGTATCATGGTGCTCTCTTTTTTCATTACCCGGATGGGCCAACTGAACATGGCCCCTATGGGCACGCATGTTACCTCAAGAGCGGTGATCCGGCCTAGTCCCCAAGCCACCACGAGCCGCCCTTTCGCCCCTATCTTATCCGCCAATGGTGATTAAATCGCCAAACAGGCGGCCATTTGCTGCAAATAACCCCACTTTTAGGTAGACTTCGCGGCTGTTCAAATCCAGAGGAACTGTCGATGAACCCATCCACTCGTACCCGCCATCTTAATCAATGGATCCAGAGCCACAGCGATCAGGACATGACCTACCCGGCCCTGCACGGTTTTCTCTCTGCTCGTCTGGTAGGGCCGGAAAGCCCTGACTGGCAACGCCCGCTGGCTGGTCTGCTGGAACAGGATGCCGAGTTGGATGAAAAAAGCGCAGAAGCCCTCAACCACCTGATCGCCGAGCTGGAATCCCAGGCCGACGACGCCCAGCTGGCCCTGCCGAGTCAATGCCGCCTGCCCAGCGATAACCCCGAGCAGGTGTTCGAACAGAGCCACCCACTCGGTCAATGGTGTTATGGCTTCAGCATGGGTTTTGCCACCTGGCCCAAGCCGAAGGATTTGAACGACCCGACCACCCAGTACCGCTTCAGTCTGGCCGCCGAGCTGAGCCTGTTTCGCGACAAGCAGATGGCCCAGATGCTCTATAGCGCCGCCGCCAGCGAACTCCCCTTTGTCGAGTTCTGCAAACGACAGCGCCAGAACATGAAAACCGCCCTCAACCAGTTGCTCAACCTCGACCAGTATCAGGCCGCCCCCAACGCTGATGTGGCCCTCAATGGCGAGCAGGCCCAACAGTGGCAGACCTGGTTCGAGCTGGCCGACAGCTGCCGCGATCATCAGGCCCGCCTCGGCTGGTTCGAGAAGATCATCGCCGATGCCACTCCGCTGTTTGATGAAGCCTTCTGGCAGCAAATCGACGGCCACGGCTGGAGTGCCCCCGAGCTGCGTCCTCTGCTGGCCGCCAGAGCCGGCCGCGCCGACTGCCTGCTGCGCCTTGGCAAGCTGGGCGAGGCCAAAGCGGAGTATCTGGCGCTGCTGACAATCTGCATGGCCGATGAACCGGGTTGCCGCTACAACCTCTCCACCCTCTATGCACTGCAAGGGGATTGGCAGGCGTTGGCCGCCCTGCTGGTGCGCTTCGATGAAGCCTCCAGCTGGTTGCTCTATAACAAGGCGCTGATGGTCTTTGCTACCGAGGGTGCCGAGGCAGCCAAGCCCCATCTGCTGGTCGCCATCGAGGCCAACCCGCACATTCCGGCCTGCTTGCTGGGTCAGCGCAAGCTGCCCAAACAGGAGCCACAAAGCTGGCAAGCGGGCAGCCGCGACGAGGCCGCGCTCTACGCTATCCACACTCGCGAGGCCTGGCTCAAGCAGAATGCCCTCATCTGGTTGCGTAAAGGCTGAACAGCGTTGGCTTAAAATCCCGTCGGTCAGACCCGGTTTTTCCTTGAGGGCGTGCGCCACCGCACATTTCATCGCAACCGGGTCAGACAAATCAGCTTGAGTTTCGTATCATCAATGTCAAAGTATCAAAAGAAACTGCATCTGATGCAGCCGTCACAGCAGGGTGTAATATGTCAAAAATCATAGCGTTACTCGCTCACTACCCGCCCTATCAGTTGGTACATGCCGCCGAGATGCTACGGGATACCTTCGAACAGTTTTATGAACAGCGCTACCAGCTGACGGTACCCCAGTGGCGCCTGATGATGGTGCTCGGCCCCCACTACCCAATCAGCCAGAAAGAGCTGGTCGAGGCGAGCGGCATGGACAAGGTGCGCATCTCCCGCGAGATCCGCCGTCTAGTCGAAAAAGGGATCATCTTTACCGAGAGCAGCGAGCAGGACAAACGCATCAGTCTGGTCTCCCTCACCAATGCCGGGCTCGCCCTCTTCCTGCAGCTCAAGAGTGAAGCGGGCAGCTGGCAACATACCCTGACCGACTATCTGCCGAGCGAATCCCGCGAGGCGATCCGCCAGCATCTGCACAGCGTCAGCGCCGCCATCGAGCAGCTGCAATCACTGGATCGGGAGAAATAATCATGGATTTGAAAAAGTTCGCCACCATGGACATCAACATGCTATTGAGCGTCGTCAATATGCAGCTGCGTGATCGCTATGACGATCTGGATGATCTCTGCAAAGCGCAGGAGATCGATCAGGCGGCACTGGAAGCGCGGCTCGCCAGCGGCGATTTTCACTACCAGCCAGCGCAGAAACAGTTCAGATAAAGAGAGCTAGCGGGATCGGGATCACAGCGCCAGTGATGGCGCTGGCTCTGCAGTAAAAACCTGATATGGTCTGAAGAGCCCCAACAAGGTGATGCACGGATACATCACCCTGTCACAAGAGGGCATTAAAATCGTTTCAGGTGAGCAAACCAAGGATGACCCCATGATATTGATGACCCGACAGAGCCTGTTGATCACGCTCTGTACCCTGTTGATGATCAGCCTCTTCACGCCCCACTTGCCGCAAAGTACCGAACAGTGGCTGACCACCCTCTTGCTTGGCCTGCTGGTCGCGGTGGCATTGATGCTGGTGCGTGGTTGTCGCCGCTTTATGATGGAGTAGTGACTCCGCCAGAGCGTCTATACCGACCTCTTGCCGCGATACTCTCTGTAGCAGCAACGTCTGTCGCAATCATATCTAGCCCAAAAACAAACGCAGCCTGATGGCTGCGTTCTCGTATCTGGCGGGGCAACCCCTTGAAGAGATAACCCCTGACGGGATAGATAGCCCTTAATAGAGAGAGCCCTTAGATAGCCAGAGCCTCAAGCTGCGCTTTGGCCGCTTCCATCCCCTTGCTCTGGGCATCCGGGCCCATACCCATCCCTTCGGCGTAGATGAAATCCACCTCTTTGATACCGATGAAACCGAGCACGGTACGCATGTAGGGAGTGACCAGATCGGTGGCGCTGCCAACGTGCATGCCGCCACGGGGGCTGATCACCAGCGCACGGGTATTTTCAACCAGACCGACCGGACCGGTCTCGGTATAGCGGAAGGTGACGCCAGCGCGAGCCACCAGATCGATCCAGTTTTTCAGCTGGGTCGGGATGTTGAAGTTGTACATAGGGGCCGCAATCACCACCAAGTCGCTCGCCTTGAGCTCGGCGATCAGCTCGTCAGACTGGGCGATCACCGCCAGTTGACGTTCATTGAGGTTGTCACCACCGCGCAGGCCGGAGGCCAACTCGCCATCCAGCACCGGCAGGTTGAGGGCAGCCAGATCACGCACGGTGACGGCATCATCCTGATGATCAGCCAGGAAGCCGTCGATCAGGGCGTTGGATTGGGAATATTGACCCAGGATGCTGGATTTGAGTACGAGGATATTGGCCATGGTGAAACTCCATTTGGTTGTCGGTTGAACAGCGTTGCTGTCGATGGAGGTCACTCTAAACATTGTGCTTATTTGCTGATAGCGAAAATAGATGCTCAACTTGTTCAAATTTTTTGATGCAAGGCCACTTCCTCGCCAGCCAACCCTGCGGCCGCGCTTCAACCCTTGGCAGAACAAACGATTGCCGTTATGATCCGCCGCACTTTTTTCCAGCGACCCGGATCCCATGATACCCTCGCGCAGGCACTCTCCTTTGGCCGGTGCAGTCTGGATGATGGTGGCAGGACTCTGCTTCGCCGCCGTCAACAGCCTGAGCCAGTATGTTAGCTTCAAACTCGGCCTTGCCTCTACCCAGGTCGCCTTCCATCAATACCTGATCGCCCTGATCTGCCTGCTGCCCTGGCTGGTTCGCCATGGCCTGCGCCAATCCCTGATGACCAATCAGTTCCGGTTGCACCTGTTGCGGGTATTGTTGGCGGTGATCGGCATCCAGCTCTGGCTCTGGGCACTGGCGTACCCCGTTCCTATCTGGCAGGGGATCGCCCTGCTGATGACCTCGCCGCTGTTTGCCACCCTGGGCTCCGCGCTGCTGCTCAAGGAGCAGGTGAGCCGCACCCGCATTCTGGCCACCCTGGCGGGCTTTGCCGGCGCCATGCTGATCCTCGCCCCCTGGACTGACGAATTCAACTGGGCCTCCCTGCTGCCGGTGGCGGCGGCGCTGTTCTGGGCAGGTTACTCCCTGATGGTGCGCTATCAGGCGGCCAACGAATCATCCCACACCATAGTGGTGTATCTGCTTATTTTCAGTACCCCGTTCAACGTCATGCTGGCCCTGCCGGAGTGGCAGTGGCCAAGCGAGAGCCAGTGGCTGCTGGTAGCCGCCTCCGGCGTGTTGACGGCACTGGCCCAGATGTCCATCGCTCGCGCCTACAGCGTGGCGGAGGCCTCCTTCGTACAGCCTTTCGATTTTGCCAAGCTGCCGATGAACGTGCTGGCGGGCTGGCTGGTATTTGGCTGGGCGCCCCCAGGCCGTCTGTGGCTTGGCGCCGCCATCATCATTGGCGCCATTACCTTGCTGACCCATCTGGAGCAGCGCGCTCACAAACCCGTTTCCTGAGGTACGCCATGCGTGCCTCTTTTTTTGTCCGCTATTCGTGTAATAGCGATCATCAACAATGACCATCGACATCAGGAGAGATCGTATGTTTGGAACCGCAACCCGCCCCGGCGCCACCCGTGCCCTGCTGCTGGGCTCCGGCGAACTTGGCAAGGAGGTCGCCATCGAGTTGCAACGGTTCGGGATCGAAGTGATCGCCGCCGACCGCTACCCCAATGCCCCCGCCATGCAGGTGGCCCACGCAGCCCACGTGCTGGACATGCTCGATGGCAACGCCCTGCGTGCCCTGGTTGCCGAGGTCAAACCCGACCTCATCATCCCCGAGATTGAAGCGATTGCCACCGATACCCTGGCTGCCCTTGAGCAAGAAGGGGTCAAGGTAGTGCCCAACGCCCGCGCTACCCAGCTCACCATGAACCGGGAGGGGATCCGCCGCCTCGCCGCCGAGACCCTGGGTCTACCCACCTCACCCTACCGCTTTGCCCAAAGCAAAGGGGAGTTTGTCGCCGCCGTCGAGGCTATCGGCCTGCCCTGCGTGGTGAAACCTGTGATGAGTTCGTCCGGCAAGGGACAGAGCGTGCTGCGCGATCGCGCCAAGCTGGATGAGAGCTGGACCTACGCCCAGGAAGGCGGCCGCGCCGGTCGTGGCAAGGTGATCGTCGAGGGCTTCGTTCCCTTCGAGTACGAGATCACCCTGCTCACGGTACGCGCCGTCGATGGCATTCACTTCTGCGAGCCGATCGGCCACCGGCAGGAAGATGGCGACTATCGCGAATCCTGGCAGCCGCAGATGATGAGCGAACTGGCGCTGGCCCGATCCAAAGAGGTAGCGGCCAAGGTGGTTGAGGCCCTCGGTGGTTACGGCCTGTTCGGGGTCGAACTCTTCATCAAGGGGGATGAAGTGTGGTTTAGTGAAGTCTCGCCTCGCCCCCACGATACCGGCATGGTGACCCTGATCTCTCAGGATCTCTCCGAGTTCGCCCTGCACGTGCGCGCCATTCTGGGGCTGCCGGTCGGCACCATCACCCAGTACGGGCCGAGCGCCTCTGCCGTGGTGCTGCGCGAAGGGCACAGCCAGAATATCCGCTATCAGGGGATTGGTGAGGCATTGGCACTGGTGCCGGGCGCCCAGCTGCGGCTATTTGGCAAGCCGGAGATCGCCGGTCGCCGCCGTCTTGGCGTGGCGCTGGCCCGCGCAGCGGATTGCCAGGATGCGGTAGAGAAAGCCAAAGCCGTGGCCGCCAAGGTCGAAGTGCTGTTCTAAGGACTTTTTTGCCATAGCAAAACAAACGTTTGCCGATGTGATCGGGCGCAAGGGGCATGGCAATGCCCCTTTTGCATTTGCCCGTCAGGCTTATAATCCCCTCTTCAAATTTGTCAGGAGTACAAGATGTTAGCTGCCGTGATCTTCGATATGGATGGTGTTCTGATCGACTCGGAACCCTTTTGGCAACGGGCCCAGATCGCCGTTTTCTCCGAACTGGGTCACCCCCACACCGTCGAGGATTGTGAATCGACCATCGGCGTGCGCATCGATCAGCTGGTCGCCCACTGGTATCGCCTGCGCCCGTGGAGCGGCCCGACTCAGGAAGAGGTAGTACAGCGCATTCTGGATCGGGTCAACGCCCTGATCCTCTCCGAAGGTCAGGCCAAAGCCGGTGTGCTGGAGGCGCTCGACCTTATCGAGGCCCGCGGGCTGAAAGTGGGTCTGGCGACCTCCTCACCCTTTGCGATGGTAGAAGCGGTGCTCGGCAAACTCGGCATTCGCGATCGCTTTATGGCGGTCCACTCCGCTGAAATCGAGCGTTTCGGCAAACCGCACCCGGATGTCTATATCCACGCCGCCGAAAAGCTGGGGGTAGAGCCCGTCCATTGTCTAGCCATCGAAGACAGCTTTACCGGCCTGCTGGCGGCCAAGGCGGCCTCCATGACTGCGCTGATCGTGCCGGATCCCGCTTTAGTGGGTGATCCACGCTTGGCCATCGCCAACTACCAGCTAAGCTCGCTGGCCGAGCTGAATGCCGACATGTTGGCCAGCTGGGTCAAGTAGAGCCTGCTGGCACCCTGTTTCGTTTAAGCCCCCATGCCCGCAGGGGGCTTCTGCCCCCTGTGATTGCCAAGCAACCGTTGGCAATTCCCCTCTTTTCACCCGTCATTCACAACCAGATTGTTCCTCTCGCACACGACCAGTCCAAGCGGTTGCACCTTGCCATCCCTCAGGCTTGATCTCTGTCATAAACGTGCGTTTGCTCGCGGTTAGCCCCCTGCAGCCCGACTAGAATCAGGGTAGATAGGTGGCCCCAGGGCCCGAGGAGGTTATCATGATCGAGTACACCAGCAAACGCATCGTCTGCCCCCACTGTGGCCACCACACCATGGTCGAGCTGGATGCCAGCCAGGGTGATCAGGAGTTTTACGAAGATTGCATGGCCTGTTGCAATCCAATCCACCTGCGGCTGCATCGGGATGAGGAACGCGACCGTCTGCAGCTCTTTGTGGATGCCGACGACGAACAGATGTTTTGACTGTGAGTCACAACATGTCGAGCAGGGCATTGTTGCCTAACTCAGCCAGCAAGTCATGACTTCGGAAGCCCCATTGCTGCTACAACACTTGGGGCTTCTTTACAGGCAGAGCAAGGAGTTCCGTTTGTTTATCGCGCTTATATACGCCATGTAGTGGTCAACTAAATCCGGACACTTGGTTAGGCCGTTCTTCGGCTTTTTCTGGCGGTATCCCGTCATTGTGGTGATGTGGACGCCGCCAGTTGTAGTAATCCATCAGGTAATAACTTATATCGCTTCTCGCAAGCTCATATATCCCATAGCCGGGAGCCACTCTGACTTCAGGCTCCTGAACAGTCGCTCCATCGGGGCGTTATCCCAGCAGTTGCCACGCCGACTCATACTCTGGGTCATGCGATAGCGCCACACTCGTTGCCGAAATGTCCGGCTGCCATATTGGCTGCCCTGGTCGGAGTGAAATAGCACACCTGATGGGCAACCCCGCTGCTGATAGGCCATCTCCAGTGCTTTGATTGCCAATTCTGCATCAGGCTTATCAGACATCGCCCAGCCCACGACCCGCCGGGTGTACAGATCAAGCACCGCTGCCAGGTAATGCCAACGACCACCTGCCAAGACGTAGGTGATATCGCCACACCACACCTGATTGGGTTGCTGGACATCAAATTCGCGGGCCAGCAGATTGGGAATGTCCGGTCGTTCAGACTGTGCCACTTGATAACGGTTTGCGCCCGGCTGTTTGGATACCAGCCCGGCTTCCTTCATCAGGTTGCGTACTTTGCATCGGCCAATCTGATACCCCAACTCCCTCATCATCGACATCAAGGCGCGGCTGCCCGCTGAGTTCCGGCTTTCTTTGAACAACCGGCGCAACTCGCTGCGTTGCTGTATCCGCTCACGGTTAATCGTCCGCTTGCGGGCCAGATAATCGT